>JBATDO010000274.1:0-28664 GCA_049663505.1 Sphingorhabdus sp. | reverse complement strand
CGCCACGATCGCTTCGATCGCATCGGTCGAGCGGGCCGAGACCACCACCTTTGCACCTTCCGCCGCCGCGCCCCGGCACAACGCCTGCCCCATGCCCGGCCCTGCTCCGGTGACGATCACCACCTTGTCTTTCAGGATCATAGATACCTCTCGTGATAAAATGCGAATTCGGATGCAATCGCTTCTGGAGTCAAACCAAAATCGGCAGAGCTGTATTTGTGCCGAGGCCGAGCTTCGCGGTCGTTTTCAGCGATGGTCGCTTCATAGGCCGAATAATCAAGCGCGTCGGGTTGAAGACCAAGTGCTGTCATCACGCGTATCGCCGTACCTATTGGATCGCGCAACGTGTCCTGAAAACGGACGTCGACGATCTGATCCGGCGGAAGGGTCGCGCGGATCACTTCGAGCCGCTCCAACCCGTCCCTGAACCGACGCATCCAGTGCGCGCCCTGCTCTTCCTTGCGGTAGGTCGTAGACGAATTGACTGAGAGCGAAGCGCACATGCTGCAATAGCTCGGGAGCACCTCGCCGACTTCCCGGTGCGTCATGACCAGCTTCACATCCGGCCACACTTTCAGCAAGCCCGCAAGCGCGCCCATCAGATAATGCGGGGTCTTGAACACCCAGGGACGGCGCGGCTCACCGCGCAGGTGGCGTTGGTGCTGGATGGCCTGCATGAAACGGTACAGGTCGCGCACGGCAGGTTCATGATCCTGCTCTGCCTGCCAGAAACCATAATCATGGATCGGCATCATCGAGTCATAGGTTGTCGATAGAAAGCTACGGTCAAGCAACACCACTTCTTCATTGATGGCCAGTGCGTCCATCGGATCGATACTCTCGAAATCCGGCCACTCACTGAGCAACCAGTCAACCATCGCCTGTGCCGCTTCCTTCCTCGGTTGCGGGTCCATGCTGTTTTCGCCCGGCAGCGGGAACGGGAATGCCGTTTCCCACCACCACAGGGCAGTCAGCCGCGGCGACGACGCCAACAGCCTGTGGACGATGGTGGACCCCGTTCGCGGCAGGCCAATGATTGCACAGGCAAGTTCGATGCGTTCGCCTGCAGCTTCAGGATAATCCTTGAAATATTGTTCGAGATGGAGCCGGTCTGCAAGCGCGCCCTTGATCCGCGCGCCGGCACTGCTTTCCGGAGAAACCAACCCGGCATGGCGATTGACATGATCCACAAGGGCGCAGAGCGGCACCATGAACTTGTCATCGCCAAAGTCCGTTAGACCCGTATCCGTCCTCGCCTGGTCGAGCAGAGCGGCAACCGACAATTTGGGAATCATTGGCCAGGATCCCCTGCCAGGCGCGCAAGCAGCGGCATGGACCAGCTCGGATCGCTTCGATCTGCGCTGCCATTGGGCGCGTCTTGACGTGCTGCATCGACCCCGCTTTCATCGACCCGACGGGCATAGCTGTGATCGAATACAAGTTGGCGATGGGCAAACTTCCACAAGCCATCACGCCGCTCATAACGATCGAGATACCGACCGAAGATGGTAAGCTCCTGGCGCTCGGGCGCCTTGGTGCGATGGAAGGCCTGCACGTTATGCTCGCCTTCTGCCACGTCCCCGTCAACAACGAAAAGGCTGTTGGTGATACTGTGGATCGTGCAATCGAACGCGTTCAACGTTCCGGGCAACCAGGCGACATAATCATCCGCAGAGCCTTGGAACATCATGCCATGATCGTCGGTCGCATCGTCATGGTAAAGCGAGCGAACGAGCGCAAAATCGCGTCGGTCAATCCCCCGGCAATAGCGCATGACAAGGTCAGTAAGCGCGACCCGGTCAAGGAGCGCGCGGTCATTCATCCCTGGGCTGCTCCTTTGCCGGCCTGTCGCCCAAAGAAAGTGCAATCGGCAAGGCTGAGACCCGAGCTGTATCCATGGCCCCAGGCTGGAAGGCCGCTGGTGCATCGTCCTGCTGCGAACAGGCCTTCAATTGGCGTCCCGCTCCGGTCCAGGACTTCAGCGCTTGCAGAAGTCTTCAGGCCCCCAAGCGTGAAAAAACTGAAATAGCTCGTATGGAAATTGAGTTCGAGCGCGATGAAGGGCCCTTGATCAAGTGCGGTCAGGATTGGCGGCTTCTTATCGAACAGCGGGTCGATACCGTCCTTTGCGTGACGGTTGTAGAAAGCCATGGTTGCCGAAAGCGTGCCCATAGGCATTTCAAGCTCGGCCTCGACTTCTTCCCAGCTATCTCCCGTTCCTGCAATCGTGATCCGCGCGAAATCCATCGGCTGGACAAAATGGGCGTTGTCGAGAAGCAGGTAAACCTTGCCGCCAGGCTGGTCGACTGCGCAACGACTTACGCGGCCATGATAACAATCCTCGTTGATGAACCGCTGGCCATGCACATTCACAAAGACACCGTAGGCATGGGGTTCGGGCATCGTCCAGGGGCAGGTCGTGAAAAACTGCTCCATGTGGACCGCATCTCCCCCGGCACCAAGACCAAGTTCAATACCCGACCCATCATCCTTGTCACCGATCGGATCACTGACCCGGAACGTTTCCGGGCAATATTTGCGACGCATTGCTTCGTTCATCACGAAGCCGCCGGTTGCAAGCACCACGCCCTTTCTTGCCCGTACAAAGCGCTGTTGATTGTCGATGCGGACCACCAATCCAGCAATCCGCTCACCATCGCGCACCAGCGCGATCACCCGGGCGTCCGCTATTACCTCAACCCCCTTGGCTCGCGCAGACGCTTCAAGCTTGTCGACAAGCGGGCGTCCGCCACCCCATCCCATATGCTGGATTACATGTCCGCGCGGAGCCGGCTTGGCCAAGTCGCAAAAGGGCGCTGCAGCTTCGCTCCCCGACCAGATAAGCGTTGAATCGTCGGTCGGTTCGATATGCTTGCCGGGAAGGTAATTGCCGCGGTAAGGCACGCCTTGCGCTTTCAGCCAAGCATAATGGTCGAGCGCCTCGCGTCCGTAAAGTTCGCACTTTGCATCATCGGCGTATGGTCCGCCGGC
Organism: Sphingorhabdus sp.; assembly: GCA_049663505.1. Lineage (GTDB taxonomy): Bacteria > Pseudomonadota > Alphaproteobacteria > Sphingomonadales > Sphingomonadaceae > Sphingorhabdus_B. The sequence goes on along the minus strand of JBATDO010000274.1, from coordinate 25,673 downwards.
CGCTTTCAGATAGGCAATGAAATCCTCGCTGCGGTCTTCAAACCCCGCGGCTCGCTGAGCATCAGATCCGCCATTTCCGCCGATATAGATTTCTCCACCGGACAGGCCCGATGCTCCCCCGCTGCCCGAATTGCGCTCGAACAGCATGACCTTGGCTCCAGCTTCTGCAGCCTCGATAGCCGCACATGCCCCCGTCGCGCCAAAGCCAATGATCGCAACATCGGTTTCATAGTCCCAGCGGCTGACTTCACTTGCGGGATAGGGCCTGTGCAGCGAGACCTCAGCCATGCTGCAGAAAGTCTATGCAATAGCTGTTAAATTCATCCGAGCGTTCGACCTGCACCCAGTGACCCGTGTGGCTGAAGGTCATGCACCGCGCATTGCAACCCTGATCGAAGAAGTGCCGAGCACCGCTTTCCGGGCAGAATTCGTCGTTCAATCCCCACATGACGAAAATGGGTTGCTTCACTTCGCCAAGACGAGGGGCAAGGTTGGGCGTGCGCATCCGCGCGAGCACATCCTTTGGTTGGGTGGCAGCCACGGCAAATCGCTCCTGGACCAAGGCATCGGGGATCTTTGCAGCAAAGCTCGGGTGCACGAGGTTGCTGACAAGTCGTCTCTGCTCGTCCAGATTGAAGTCCGGCCCGCCAAAGCCACTCACCATCTTGGCAATGCCCGGCATGGTGAAGTAGCTTGCTTGCTCCTCGATGCAGCCCGGTGCCATAAGGACGAGTTTTTCCGCGAACTCAGGGTGGTCGAGCGTCATCTGTATGGCAACGCCGCCGCCCAGGGAATTGCCAACCAGCATTGCACGCTCAATGCCATGTGCTCGAAGGGCCGCGTACAAGGTGTCTGTGAACAACTGGAGCGTATAGTCGATCCCTTGAGGCTTGGACGACGCCCCATAGCCAATCAGGTCAGGCAGAATGACACGGTATCCCGCCGCCACAAATGCGTCGATATTCTGACGGAAGTTGGACGCGCCCGAAGCACCAGGGCCACTTCCGTGGATGAATATCACCGCCGGCCCGCTGCCTGTTTCCTTCAGATGAATATCATGGCCGCCTTGCACGGCGTATGTCGCTTCTTTCAAAATGCCCTCTCCCAGTTCACTTCTGCATTCAACAGCAGATAATCCTTACAGGAAATTGAATGCCGGCGGTTCACCCAGCATGGTCCCGACCACATCGGCCACCCGGTTTGCAGGGTCATTGGCGACATGTGCGCGGCCTGCATGAAGGTCAAGCCAGGGCTGGAGAATTTCGCTCGTGGTGTAGATCGCCCGTCCACCCAGCAATTGGACGATGTCGTCTACAAGGTCCGCCAGCCGCCGGACGACAGTGGAGGAGTTGTAGGCAAACAGCGCACGTTTTTCCATCGGGATTGGCAGGCCGGCTTCAGCAAGACTGATGATCTCGTCCATCGTCAGGCGAAGCGTGGTTTCCATTTCAATGATCTGCGCATGCGCCCTTGCAATTGCTGCATGGAGGTTGGGATCAGCCTTGGAGGCCTTGCCGGTATTGGTCGAAACGCGCTCCTGCATGATCTTCATGGCCGCGTTGACAGCGGCGCGTGCGCCGCCAAAGGCCGCAGTTGATACCGAGCGAACAAATACTTGCGCCCAAGGCAATCGGTACAAGGGCCCGTCGTTCTTTTCCTGCCCAGGATTGCTGCAATTGAAACCGTCGACTGAACGATGCGTGCGATATTCCGGCACGAATACGTCATCCACAATGATGTCATGGCTACCTGTGCCCTGCAAACCAAAGACATGCCAGGCATCGGTCCCGATCGTGTAGTCGCTTCTGGGCAACAGGAACGTGCGCATGTCCGGTGGACCGCCTGCCTCGGCAGGCGGCACCATGGCACCCAGGAGCACCCAGCCGCAATGTACCGAACCAGTCGAGAAGCCCCAGTGGCCGGAAAGTCGAAAGCCGCCTTCAACCGGCGTCACCTTGCCAACGGGCTGATAAGTGGAGGAGACCAGCATGGAAGCATCGCTTCCCCACACCTCTTCTTGTGCCTGATCGTGAAATAGCGCCAACTCATAGGGATGGCACCCCACGACGCCGTACATCCAGCCAGTCGACATGCAACCTTCCGCGAGTGCCTTTTGCACTTCGAAAAAAGCATTTGGATGCATTTCATAGCCGCCCCAGCGCTTGGGTTGAAGGATCCGGAAGAAACCGGCTTCCTGCATCTCGGCAATCGTTTCAACCGACACATCACGGTTATTGACGCATTGCTTCGCCCGCGACTTGAGAACCGGGATCATTGCACGTGCGCGCGCCGCCAGTTCCTCTGCGGAAGGGGTCATAAAGTCTCCTGACTTAATTGCTACTGCTGTGGCCATTTTCGTCGTCTCCAGGTCGCTCGACTCGCTTTGGATGCATGAATCGATACATTCGTAATTTTTTTTGCCAACAAATACGCAAATCGTCAATTGAAAAGCTGTTCAGCTGTTGATAATGCACTTCCTGAACGCAAGAACGATTGCGTTTCCGATTCTACGGACAGACATAAGGAGAAGGCCTTGGCGCAAGCCCCTATCATTGACCTGGCAGGGCGAGTGGCTATCGTAACCGGTGGCACACGCGGTCTCGGCCGGGACATTGCACAGCGGCTAAGCAGCGCTGGGTGCGCGATCGCCATATGTGGGCGCAATGCACCTGACGATTTGCCAGAAGGCATTTCCTTCCATCAGGCCGACATTCGCGACCCCGACGAGGTCAAGGCCTTTGTGGATGCCGTGCTGGCCATGCATGGCCGGCTCGACATACTGGTCAACAACGCAGGCGGTTCACCGCCAGGTGATGTTGCCGACGCCAGCCCGCGTTTCATCGATGCCATTCTGAAGCTCAATCTTGTTGGCCCACTCTACATGGCGCAGGCCGCGTATCCGCATATGAAAGCCGCAGGCGGCGGGTCCATCATCAACATTTCAAGCGTGTCTGGCGCTCGGCCGTCTCCCGGTACAGCCGTCTACGGCGCAGCCAAGGCCGGCTTGCTCAACCTGACACAAAGCCTAGCCCAGGAATGGGGTCGCGACCAAATCCGGGTCAACGCCATCGTTGCCGGGCTGATGACGACTGAAAATGCGGAAGCCACTTATGGTGACGCAAAAGCACAGGAAAAAGTTGCAGCTTCAATGCCGCTCGGTCGCATGGGCACGGGAAATGATCTTGCAGGCGCGGTGCTGTGGCTTTGCTCGGATCTTTCCAGCTGGGTGTCCGGTGCACGCATCGAGGTCGATGGTGGCGGCGAACGGCCCTATTTTCTGGATCTGGTTAAGGAAGGTTGAGACTGATGGGGGTGAAAGCACTTGGTTATGTCGTGATTGAAGCGACCGACCCAGCCAAATGGGACGAATTCTTGACTCAAGTCGCAGGCGTGATGCGTGCTGCTGACGCACCGGATGGTGCAGCACAGTATCGTATCGATGACCGCGTTTTCCGGTTCCGTATCGAAACATCAAGCCGCGATTGGTTCAAGGCGGCAGGATATGAAGTTGCCGACGCCAATACTCTTGCTGCATTGATGCAGCGTATCGAGGCGGCAGGCCGCGCGGTCGAGCAGATGAGCGCTGATGAGGCCGCACTGCGCGGTGTTACGGCAGGATTTCGAACATCTGATCCATGCAACAACGGCTTGGAATTCTATCATGGCGACAGCCGGACCGAAGAACCGTTTGTCTCGCCGCAAGGCGTATCGCATTTCATCACCGGTGACATGGGCATGGGCCACGCTGTCTTCTCTGCACCCGATTTTGACGCGATGATCGCCTTCCACCGTGATGTCGTGGGCTTTCATGAATCCGATATGCCCGTTTTCAAGCTGATGGGTCCAAACGAGCCCCCGATGCGCTTTGCCTTCCTCCATGCCGACAATGGCCGTCATCACAGCATTGCTTTTGGCGAAGGGCCAATCCCGCCGTCCGGCGCGGTCCACATCATGCTTGAATATCCCAGCCTGAACGACGTTGGAAAAGCGCATGATCGCATGAGGCGGCTTCACTATAACGAAAGCGCGACCCTCGGCAGCCACTTTAACGATGAAACCGTGGGCTTCTATGTCCAGACGCCGGCAGGATTCGACCTGGAGATTGGATGCGATAGCCTGGTGATTGATCCTGCAAGCTGGGAAGTGACGCGTCACGAAGGGATCAGCATCTGGGGCCATGAATGGGCCTGGCAAAAGGCCATGCAGAAACAAAAGGAAGCAGCGGAGTGAACATGCTCGACAAGAGAATTAGCGCGGCAGATATCGTCGCCCAGCTCAGCGACGGAATGACGCTCGGCATTGGGGGGTGGGGACCACGTCGCAAGCCGATGGCTCTTGTGCGGGAAATCCTGCGCTCCGATTTGAAAGACCTGACCGTTGTCGCTTATGGTGGGGCAGACGTGGGCATGCTGTGCGCAGCAGGCAAGGTTAAAAAACTCGTGTTCGCATTTGTGTCCCTTGACGCGATCCCGCTGGAACCATGGTTCCGCAAGGCACGCGAAGCCGGACAGATCGAGGTACTCGAGGTAGACGAAGGCATGTTCCAATGGGGGCTGAAGGCCGCGGCCTTCGGCCTGCCTTTCCTTCCGACACGCGTAGGTCTCGGCACCGACCTGGCAGAACTGGGTGGGCTAAAGACAGTGCAATCGCCTTATGACGACCACGAGACGCTCATAGCCATGCCGGCACTGAAGCTCGATGCCGCGATCCTCCACGTCAATCGGAGCGACTGGCGCGGTAATGTTCAACTTTTCGGTCCAGATGCATATTATGACGAATGGTTCGCCAAGGCCGCAAACAAGACCTATGTAAGCTGCGAAGAACTCGTCGACCGGATCGAAGACCATTATCCCGATCAGGCCCATGCAAATGTGTTTGAACGCTGCTTTGTAAGCGGTGTCGTGGAAATTCCGTGCGGTGCACACCCCAGTTCGATGCCGCCTTCTTATGGTTGGGACATGAAGGCCTTCAAGGCCTATGCAGATACTGCCAAGGACCCAGGCGACTGGGCGGCCGTTGCGGACCGTTTTGTTGGCGCGACCGAAACCGATTATCTCAAGGCCTTTGGTGGAAAGGAGGCGGTAGCGGCTCTCCCGCTCCCGATTTTCTGATGAGCAATATTACACTTGCAGAACTCTGCGTCGTCGCCGCATCCGAGGCATTTCGTAACAATGGCGAAGTGGTGGCGACTGGCGTCGGCCCCGTGCCGCGCCTTGCTGCTGGCCTTGCCAAGTTGACGCACAGCCCAGAACTGATGATGACCGATGGCGAGGCCTATCTTGTCGAACAGCCAGTGCCCCTGGGGCCGCGCAATTATGATGATCGCAAGCCGTCAGGGCATTTGCCGTTCTCGCGCTTCTTTGACTCAGCGGTATGGACAGGTCGCCGCCACGCCATGGTGACGCCGACGCAGATTGACCGGTTCGGACAAATCAACCTCTCGCAGTTGGGCGGTACGCACAAGCAGCCAAAAACACAGATGCTGGGTGTGCGCGGTTTTCCCGGTAACACCATCTACCACCCGAACAGCTTTTTCTTCCCCGCCCACAGCACCCGCGTGTTCGTGGAAGGTGAAGTCGACGTGGTCTCTGGCGTCGGTTACAATCCGGCCAAGCGTATCGCTGGCGGGAATTATTCAGGTGTCGATCTGCGCACTATTGTCACTAACCTGTGCGTGATGGACTTCGGCGGACCGGAAAATGCAGTCCGCGTCGTTTCGCTGCACCCAGGCGTGACTTTTGACGAAGTGCAGGCATCGACCGGCTTTGTGCTGATCAACGCTGTATCGGGCGAGACGCCATTGCCGACAGTGGAGCAAATGGAAATCATCGCGCAGCTGGATCCGCACAATATCCGAGGGAGTGTCGTCAAGGACAATCCACCTGCCCAAAGAGAAAACAAGGGGAACGAAGCATGAGCGACCTGGTCACCCCCAAGTCTGTCGAGATCAAATATGAAACCGACGAGCCGGTGCTCTATGAGGTCATCGAGGGCGTTGCCTGGATCACGATGAACCGCCCGGCATTCAACAACGCACAGAACGGGCAGATGACCTATGCGCTCGATGATGCCTTCAGCCGCGCGACGCGGGATGATGCAGTCCGCTCAATCGTCCTCGCTGGCAATGGTAAGCACTTCAGCGCCGGACATGACATCGGCACGCCCGGCCGCGACCTGCATCATGAATTCGACAAGCGCCTCATGGTCGCTCCTCACACCAACAAGCCGGCAGCCGAATTGCTCTACACTCGTGAGCAGGAGCAGTATCTTGGCATGTGCCGTCGCTGGCGTGATATTCCCAAGCCCACGATCGCCATGGTACAGGGAGCCTGCATTGCAGGCGGGCTAATGCTCGCCTGGGTGTGCGACCTCATCGTAGCGAGCGACGACGCTTTTTTCCAGGACCCGGTAAACCCCCTCATGGGCATTCCAGGTGTCGAATATTTCGCGCATGCCTATGAACTCCCTCCGCGCATCGCAAAGGAATTCCTGCTGCTGGGCGAACGCATGCCAGCGGCCCGGGCCGAACAATTCGGGATGGTCAACCGCGTTGTTTCACGCGAGCAATTGCGTGAGACGGTCGCAGCCATGGCCACCAAGCTGGCAGGGCAGAACCGGTTGGGCAACTGGCTCACCAAACAGGCAGTCAACCATGTCGAGGAACTGCGCGGCAAGCGCACCGCGATGGACGCGGTATTCCACATGCACCATTTTGCGCATGCGCAAAATGATCTGGTAACGGGTGATTCCATCGGGGGCGTCAGTGGCAAGTCGGCCGCGTCCGAAAACAAGAAAGCGGCAGGGTAAGCCTTGCTAAAAACCCCTCTCACCGAAGCACTGGGCTGCCGTATCCCCGTGATCCAGACCGCAATGGGCTGGGTTGCAAAACCAGCACTTGTGGCTGCCACCAGCAATGCCGGAGCCTTTGGGTTTCTTGCAGCAGCAGTGATGACCCCGAAGGAACTGGCAGGGGAAATCGCAAGTTTGCGCGACATGACGCCGCACAATTTTGGCGTGAACTTCCACAGTTTCCAGCCGGGTGCGGCAGAAATCGTCGAGATTATAATCGCCAACAAGGACCGTGTTCGCGCTGTCAGCTTTGGCCGCGGGCCGGATGCAAAGATGATCGCACGGTTTCGGCATGCAAACATCCTGTGCATTCCAACGATCGGTGCAGTGAAGCATGCTCAGAAAATGGAAGAACTTGGTTGCGACATGGTGACTGTGCAGGGCGGTGAAGGTGGTGGCCATACCGGCTCTGTGCCTACAACCGTGCTATTGCCGCAGGTATTGGATGCCGTGAAAATCCCGGTCGTTGCAGCTGGCGGGTTTGCCGACGGGCGTGGTCTTGCAGCTGCTCTGGCCTTTGGCGCAGTAGGTATCGCAATGGGGACACGTTTTTTGATGACGGCGGAAAGCCCGGTACCCGACGTCCCCAAGGCTGCATATCTGAAGGCGGGAACAGGCGACATTGCTGTTTCCACCAAGGTGGATGGCATCCCGCAGCGCATGATCCTCAATCCGCTGCTCAAGCGCATTGAAGGCTCTGGCAAACTTGCCATGTGGGTGCGCGCCGTGGAGGCAGGGATGGAAATGAAACGCCAGTCTGGCATGGGCTGGGGCGATGTGATCCGCACCGCGCGCGCCATGACAAGCCATGGTGAAATGCCCTTCGCCCAAGCGATGATGGCGGCTGCGGCTCCAATGATGATCCAGCGTGCGGTGGTCTCCGGTGACGCCGAAAATGGCCTGATGGCGACAGGCCTGGTCGCTGGACTAATCAAGGATCTGCCGACATGTGCCGACCTGCTGGCCGAAATCGAAGCAGTGGCAGAAGCCCGCCTGACCGCCATAAAGAGCCTGACGGCTTAGGAGACACTGATGCCCATTTCCTGCACTATCGAGAACAGAATCGCTGAAATCGTCTTTGACGTTCCTCCGGTGAACGCCTTCGACAGCGAAACGTGGATGTCGCTTCCAGACATCATCACTGCTGCTGGCCGCAATCAAGATGTGAACTGCATCCTGATCCGGGCGGAAGGGCGCGGGTTTTGTGGCGGTGTCGACATCAAGGAGATGCAGGCCCATCCCGAGCGGATCACTGTCCTCAACCGAGGCAATTACCTGACGTTCAAGGCGATCCGTGATGCAGAAGTGCCGGTCGTTTCTGCGGTCCACAAGTTCGTGATCGGCGGCGGGATCGGTATCTGTGGAGCAAGCGATACAATCATCGCGGCAGACGATGCCTATTTCTCGCTTCCGGAGGTTGATCGCGGCGCAATGGGTGGAGCCTCCCACCTTTCACGCATGTTGCCGTTGCACAAGGTCCGCGCAGCTTTTTTTACAGGTGGCAATATTCCAGCAGAAGAGGCCTACAGGCTTGGAGCCGTCGAGAAGATCGTGCCGCGCGGTGAGCTTGAGAACGAAGCGCGGGCGTTTTGCGCTGTCATCGCCTCGAAATCTCGCAAGGCCCTGGTTATTGCCAAGGAGGCATTGAACGGCCTGGAGCCGCGGGACGTGGATCGGGGCTATCGCTGGGAACAAGGCTTCACCCTTGAAATGTACATGCACGAGGATTCACAAAAGAGCCGTGACAGTTTCGTGGAAACGGGCAAGGCGGCCAAGTTCTGATGGAACTGCAATACACACCAGAACAAGACAGATTTCGCGCCGAAGTTCGCGCGTGGATGAACTCAAACGTACCAAAGGAGCCGCTCGTCACGCTTGAGTGCCGAGAAGGCTACGACCAGCATGTTGAATGGGAACGCACACTCGCCAGCGGGAACTGGGGCATGGTAACCTGGCCCGAAGCATTTGGCGGTCGAGGCCTCGACCTCATCCAGTGGTTGATATTCGAAGAAGAATATTTCCGTGCTGGTGGGCCCAATCGAGCCAACCAGAACGGGATTTTCCTGCTCGGCCCCACCATTATGGAATTCGGGACCGACGAGCAAAAAAAGCGGTTCCTGACGCCGATGGCCAAAGGCGAAGTGATCTGGGCCCAGGCATGGTCCGAGCCAGGAGCTGGCAGCGACATGGCCGCAATTTCATCAAAAGCCATACGCGATGGTGATCACTACGTCATCACTGGGCAGAAAACATGGAGCAGTCGCGCCGCCTTTGCAGATTGGGGCTTCGGTATCTTCCGCACCGACCCGGAGAGCAAGCGTCACAAGGGACTCACCTTCATTCTGTTTGATTTGAATACGCCAGGCATCACGCGTCGTCCCATAAGGCAACTGCACGGCGAAACCGGCTTTGCCGAACTTTTCTTTGACGAAGTGCGCGTACCGGTTGAAAATTGTCTTGCAGGCGAAGGCGAAGGCTGGAACGTCGCGATGGCCACTGCGGGCTTCGAACGTGGCCTGATGCTCCGCTCCCCGGGCCGCTTCCAGGCCACGGCGCAACGCCTTGTAGAACTTTACCGCCAGAATGAAGCCGATGCTTCGCCTGCCGCGCGCGAAGCGGTGGTGCAGGCTTGGATGGCAGCACAGGCCTATGCCTATAACACCTATTCCGTGGCCGCAAAAATAATGGCTGGCGGAAAGATCGGTGCAGAAGCAAGTCTCAACAAGATATTCTGGTCTGAACTTGACCGGTCTATGCACCGTACCGCGATGCAGTTGCTTGGCGCGCAGGCCGAACTCAAGCTTTTCGAAGACGGGTCGGTTAACCAGTGGCTCGAAGGCTATATGTTCTCACTGTCTGGTCCGATCTATGCGGGATCGAACGAAGTGCAGCGCAATATTACGGCAGAGCGCCTGCTCGGCCTTCCACGGGTAGGAGCGGGTTGATGGATTTCAGGTTCACCGATGACCAGCTGACACTGACGGAAACCGTTCGTGACTATTTGGCTGGAACCCACGGGCCAGAAGTGCTGCGGCGGCTCGACGAACACGGTCCGCGCGATGAAGCGATCTGGCAGGGACTTGTCGAAATGGGGCTGACGGGCCTTTGTGTTCCTGAGGAATATGGCGGCCTCGCGATGGGCCTGGTCGACGCCGCATTTATCGCCTCTGAATGCGGGCGGGCCTGCCTTAGCGAACCGCTCGTTGATATCGCCTTTGTTGGCGTTCCGTGGCTGTTGGCCAAGGGAGAGACAGGGCAACTCGCCCGCATTGCATCAGGTGAGGTGAAACTGCCCTTACCACACGCGGTCAACCCGTGGGTGGCAGATGGTGATGGACCTCCCCGGCAAAGCGTGGATCCTTTGCGCTTGCTCACCAAAGGTACAGGTAGCGATGATCCGCACCTCCTGAACCTTGCTGCGCTGATGTCAGCTGCTCAGTTGCTTGGATTGGCAGACGCGATGCTCACACAAGCCACCGATTACGCCAAGATCCGCACGCAGTTTGGTCAACCCATCGGTGCCTTCCAGGCCATCAAGCATCAGCTTGCGTCATGTGCAGTGGCGATCGAGTTTGCCAAGCCTGTGGTCTGGCGCGCCGCCTCGGCGATGCAGGATGGGCTCGGTACTGCTCCTGTCCATGTCAGCCATGCCAAGGTGGCAGCGACAGATGCGGCGATTCTCACTGCAGAAACTGCAATCCAGGTCCACGGCGCGATGGGTTACACCTACGAGGTTGATCTGCATTTCTGGATGAAGCGCTGCTGGGCGCTGGCAGGGGCCTGGGGCAGCCGCGCCTTCCACATGAAGCGGGTGGATGAAGCGGTGCTCGGCGGCGCACTTGCCATTGGTCCTGCAAATACATTTACATGAGGAACTAGAAATGGCCGAAGCCTATATCATCGACGCAGTCCGCACCCCCATAGGGCGCAAAAAGGGAAGCCTTGCAGGCGTCCATCCAGCAGACCTCGGCGCACACCCGATCAAGGCACTGGTCGAACGCACTGGGATCGATCCAAACCTGGTGGAAGACGTCGTCTGGGGATGTTGTGACACCATTGGCCCACAGGCTGGAGATATTGGCAGGACGGTCTGGCTTGTAGCTGGCTTGCCCCAACATGTTCCAGGTACAACGATCGACCGTCAGTGCGGCTCTTCGCAGCAAGCGCTGCATTTTGCAGCCCAGGGCGTGATGAGCGGAACGCAGGACCTCGTTGTCGCAGGCGGATCCCAGGCCATGAATGCGATCCCCATTTCAGCTGCAATGATGGCAGCAGAGCCCTATGGTTTTACAAATCCCTTCAACACTTCGCCCGGCTGGATCGCACGCTTCGGGGACGGCATTCTCAACCAGATTGATTCCGCTGAGATGATCGCAAAGAAGTGGGAGCTGTCTCGCGAAGAAATGGAAGCTTTTGCCGTCGCTTCGCACCGCCGGGCCCAGGAAGCCTGGGACAAGGGCTGGTTCGACAATGAAGTTGCCCCCATGGCCGAACTCGACAAGGACGAAACCATTCGGCCGCAAACCAGCATGGAAGGCCTTGCCGCATTGCGTACCGTACAAGAAGGCGGGATCATTACTGCTGGCATCTCGAGCCAGAATTGCGACGGGGCGGCTGCAATGCTCGTTGCCTCTGAACGCGCGGTAAAGGAGCATGGGCTAAAACCCCGCGCGCGCGTCCATCACATCTCGGTGCGTGCAGATGATCCGGTGTGGATGCTTACAGCGCCGATTGCAGCCACCGAATATGCGCTCAAGAAGGCTGGCATGACCGTCAATGACATCGACCTGTTCGAATGCAATGAAGCCTTTGCCTCTGTACCAATGGCCTGGATGAAACAACTCGGCATCCCTTATGAAAAAGTCAACGTTCAAGGCGGGGCCATTGCGCTTGGTCATCCCCTCGGCGCCACGGGTGCGCGGCTGATGACAACATTGCTCAATGCCCTTGAGCGCACTGGCGGTCGTTATGGTCTTCAAACGATGTGCGAAGGCGGTGGCCAGGCGAATGTGACAATCATTGAGAGGTTGTGATAGCGATGACCAACCCGGCCATCGACATACCAAATTTGCTGTACCTGTATGCAGATGCCATCGACGGCGCGCGTTTCGATGAAGCAGCGGCCCTGTTCGACCATGGCCATATCGAATTCGGGGACATTGAAATCCGGGGACGGGAAGCCATTGCCGCCATGTGGCGCGACTGGATCCGCCTGTATGACTGCGGTACACCACGAACACGCCACATCATCAGCAATCCGATCATCGAGCTTGCGCCAGATGGGCTGACTGCCTCTTGCCGTTCGCAATGGACGGTTATCCAGGCGGCACCCGGCTTTGCTCTGCAAATCGTGGCCTCAGGCCGTTACCATGATCGCTTTGCACTGATCGACAAAGCCTGGGTTTTTACCAAACGCAACTACGCCCGAACCGATCTGGCGGGCGATTCCAGTGCACATACGCTGCACCCTCTGATTGAAACGGGACGATAAAAGATGGGATTATGCGAGAACAGAACGGTCATCATCACGGGTGCCGCACGCGGATTGGGCCGGGCTTATGCGCTGGCCTTCGGCGAAGAAGGTGCAAATGTCGTCGTCAATGACATCGGCACCTCGCTTGATGGCACCGGTCGAGATACCAGTGCTGCGGATGCTGTCGTCGAAGAGATCAAGGCAGCCGGTGGACAAGCCATTGCCAATTACGAGGATATCACTGACTGGGACGCGGCAAAACGCATCGTAGATGCAGCCGTCGAGGCGTTTGGCGATCTCCATGTCGTTGTTAACAATGCTGGAATTGTGCGCGACCGCATGTTTGTTTCGGCTACGCTCGAGGAATGGGACGCCACTATGCACGTCCATTTGCGCGGTCATTTCTGCCTGTCTCGCCACGCTGTGAATTACTGGCGCGAGAAACAGAAAGCGGGGACAAGTCCTGATGCGCGGATCATCAACACCTCGTCTGGTGCAGGACTGCAAGGAAGCATCGCACAGGCGGCCTACTCGACTGCCAAGGGCGGAATTGCGACATTGACCCTGGTCCAAGCAGCCGAGTTGGGGCGCTACGGCATTACCGCCAATGCCCTTGCTCCATCAGCACGCACGCGGATGACCGAACAGGCATTTGCCGAAAAGATGGCAACCGAAGACCAGGCCTTCGACGTGATGGACCCGGCCAATATCGCGCCCACGGTCGTGTGGTTGGGTAGTGCGCAATCAGCGCATGTCACAGGCTGCGTGTTCGAACTGGAAGGCGGCAAGATCATGATCGAGGACGGCTGGCGCGAAGGACCTGTCGTCGACCAAAATGCGCGCTGGAACCCTGAAGACGTGGGCGAGGCCGTAGACAAGCTGCTCGCCCAGCGGATTAGCCCGCGCAAGGTATGGGGGACAGCCTGATGGAATTCGCATTCACGCAAGAACAGACAATGATTGCGCAGACCGCAAAGGCCTTTTTCAGCGAAAACGCCACGTCAGAGCGAACCCGCAAGGCAATGGCAGGAGACGGAATCGATCGCGGCCTGTGGACCAGCTTCTGCACTGAACTGGGGCTGTCCGGCGTCGGCATCGACGAAGAGCTGGGTGGAGCGGGACTTGGCATGGTCGAGTTTGCGATCATTGCGGAAGCGGCCGGTGCACAAGTGGCAGCGATCCCGCTACTTGGCCTCGCCACGGCAGCACGCGCGATCGCGGCTGGTGGCAGCGATGGACAGAAGGCGGAATGGCTGCCCAAGCTCGTTTCAGGTGACATGATTGCCACGTATGAATGCGTGCCGTCACTTGACGTCCAGGGTGACACACTCACCGGAGTGGTGGACCTTGTGCCGCACGGAGCCGCTGCTGATGTTTTCGTGTTCGTCTGTGCGCAGGCCGCTTGGATCGTCCGCGCGGATACACCCGGTGTCACCGTAACCGGCTACACGACGATGGACCAGACCCGCCCTTTGGCGAAAGTCAGGCTCGACAAGGTTGCAGCCGAACCACTCGCCGACGCAAAGGCCAGCATTGCTGCCATTGAACAAGGCGGCTGGATCTGTCTTGCTGCAGAGGCTCTGGGGGGCGCACAGGCCTGCCTTGACCTGACGGTTGCATATTCCCGAGAGCGCGTCCAGTTCGGCCGCCCAATTGGCTCTTTCCAGGCTTACAAGCATCGTCTCGCCGACATGATGATCGAGATCGAGCAGGCGCGTTCGGCAGTGTATTGGGCAGCCTGCGCGACAGACGAAAGCGCCCAGGATGCACCAATCGCGCTCCACGCAGCAAAGTCCTTTGCAGCTGACACCTACTTCATGTGCGCTGGCAACATGATCCAGTTACACGGCGGCATCGGCTTTACATGGGAGCACGATGCCCATCTCTTCTTCAAACGCGCAAGGTCGATCCAGACAATGCTGGGCGATGGAAACTTTCACCGCGAATGTGTGGCAACAATGATTTTGGGAGAAGCAGCATGAAGCTAGGTTTCTCGAAGGCGGAAGAAGGTTTCCGTTCCGATTGCGCCGACTGGCTCAACGCGCAGATGGCAGGTGAGTTCAAGGACATCAAGGGTATCACCACGCTGACGGCCAAGGCTGAACGGCGCAAGGAATGGGAGCAACAACTAGCAGCCCACAAGTGGAGCTGCATAGGTTGGCCGACCGAATGGGGCGGACGCGGCGCGAGCCTTGCAGAGCAGGTAATCTTTGCTGAAGAGTATGCCCGCGCCGGCGTGCCGGGAAGGGTCAACCATATCGGGATCGAGTTGGCAGGCCCCACTATCCTCACATTCGGGACCGAAGAACAAAAGAAACGGTTCCTGCCAGATATTGCGGCGGGCAAGACGATTTTTTGTCAGGGATTTTCAGAGCCGAATGCCGGGTCAGACCTTGCAAGTGTTCGCACCAAGGCCCGGCTGGAAGGCGACAATTGGGTCGTGAACGGCCAAAAAATCTGGACCAGCCTTGCCCATATTTCCGACTGGATATTTGTCGTGTCGCGTTCCGAGGAAGGATCAAAGGGACCCAAGGGGCTGACATTCCTGATGATGCCAATTGACCAGCCCGGCATTGAAATTCGCGGCATCAAGCAGATCAATGGCGATGCCGAGTTCAACGAAACCTTCTTCACTGACGCAACTTGCCCTGCAGACAGCCTGATCGGTGCACCCGGCGACGGTTGGAAAATCGCTATGGGGCTGCTTTCGTTTGAACGCGGCGTTTCAACGCTCGGCCAGCAAATGTCGTTTCGCAACGAACTGGACGAAATCATTGAAGTCTCCAAGAAGAACGGAGCAGCCAGGGATCCTCTGATCCGCCAACGTATCGCAAGGGCCGAAATCGGCTTGCGACTGATGCGCTACGGCGCACTTCGGATGCTGTCCAATAGCGATCACTCGAAGGTTGACGGTGCCGCCCTCACCTACAAGATCCAGTGGGCGACATGGCGCCGGTCACTGGGTGAACTCGCCATGGACGTGCTGGGCCAGGCGGGCGAGGTAACGGAAAATGCCCATTATGAATGGGATACGCTGCCGAATTTGTTTCTCTTCTCGCGCTCGGACACCATTTATGGTGGCACCAACCAGATTCAGCGCAACCTGATAGCTGAACGCGGCCTGGGAATGCCGCGCGAACCAAGAGGTGACGTATGAGCCTGACACCAACCTATCCCGAGCCGCGCGGTCTCCTCAAAGGCAAAACCGTCGTTGTCACGGCCGCTGCAGGGACAGGCATCGGCTATTCGGCGGCAAAACGTGCCGTGGAGGAAGGAGCGACAGTCCTGATCAGCGATTTCCATGAACGCCGTCTCGGCGAAGCGGCGGACAGGATCGCTGCCGATCTGGGCGTCCGCCCTGCGACATTCGTGTGCGACGTGACCGACCAGGCGCAGGTCGATGGCTTGCGCGATGCCGCCATCCTCGAACTGGGCGTTGTCGATATACTCATCAACAATGCTGGCCTCGGTGGTGAAGTGAATGTCATCGACATGACAGACGAGCAGTGGAGCCGCGTACTTGACGTAACGCTCAACAGCGTTTTTCGCATGACCCGGGCGTTTCTCCCGCACATGCAGGATCGGAAATCAGGCGTGATGGTCAACAACGCGTCCGTGCTGGGTTGGCGCGCACAAAAGGGGCAAGCGCATTATGCTGCGGCCAAGGCAGGCGTGATGGCATTCACGCGATGCGCCGCGGTGGAAGCGGCAGAGCATGGAGTGCGCATAAACGCGGTCGCGCCGTCGATCGCCATGCACCCGTTTCTTGCCAAGGTTACCAGCGATGAACTGCTCGCCAAGCTCTCTGCGCAAGAAGCATTCGGACGACCTGCTGAAGTCTGGGAAATTGCAAATGTCATGATTTTCCTGGCATCCGATCTCTCCAGCTACATGACCGGGGAAATCGTCTCGGTCTCGAGCCAGCGCGCATGACCCAGGTTTTTGAAACACCCAATGCCCTTTGTGGCAAAGAGGGGACAAAGCTTGGCCCGACGGACTGGCTTTTGATCGACCAGGACCGCGTCAACGGCTTTGCAGATGTGACGGGTGATCATCAATGGATCCATGTTGACGCAGAACGCGCCAAGAGCGGTCCATTTGGCGGCACGATTGCACATGGTTACCTGACGATGAGCCTGGTTAATTATTTTCTGCCCCAATTGATAGAGGTACGCGGTTTCGTCCATGCCGTGAATGTCGGCGCCGATCGCCTGCGTTTTCTCAACCCCGTCAAGGTTGGATCTCGGATTCGCGCGACAGGGGAGATCGTGTCCGTTGAAGAAATAAAGGGAGCGATCCAGTCGGTCGTGCGTGTCACTGTCGAAATAGAAGACAGCGAAAAGCCTGCCTGTGTGGTCGACACCATCAGCCGCTACTTTCAAGAGGGCTGAAGCATGTCTTGGCCCTCCATTCTTGCAGAACTGGAGCAAAAGCGCGCCTTTTCGCAAGGCATGGGTGGCGAAGCACGACTGGGAAAGCATCGAGAGGCAGGAAAGCTTGATGCCAGAGCGCGCACTGCCGCGCTGTTCGACGACGGGAATTACGTCGAGATTGGCGGGCTGGCTGCCAACCGCAGCGAAGCGACCGAATTTCCGGCACCAGCAGATGGGCTAATTGGCGCTTTTGGGTTCATTCATGGCCGTCCGGCGCTGGCCGGAATCGAGGATTTTACCGTCCTGGCAGGATCTATCGGCGAAGCAGGTTCAGCCAAACGTTACCGGTTGGCGCAACTCGCCCTTCAGGAGCGCGTTCCGCTGGTTTTCATGCTCGAAGGAGCAGGCCACCGGTTGACCAATAAGCATGGCACACCATCGCCCAATGACCTGCAGGCGCTGGTCGAATTGTCAGGTCTGGTGCCGATGGTCTGCCTCGTCATGGGCGCTTCGGCTGGACACGGCGCATTGACGGCACCACTTTCCGATTTCGTGGTGATGACCAAGGCTGCCTCGATGTTCGTCGCTGGACCGCGATTGGTGAAGGCAGCGCTGGGTGAAGTGGTCAGCAAGGAAGATCTTGGAGGCCCCGGCGTCCATGTCGTCCAGTCAGGAGTGGCGCACCGGCTGGCCGAAGATGATCTGGCCGCGATCGGATTGGCACGCGACTGGCTGAATTATTTGCCGGCCAACAAAATCGCAGGCACCGATACAGGACCGCGTGCACTCGACGACGTCCTTGATCTCGTACCATCTGATCCAAGAATCCCCTTCGACATGGGGCAATTATTGGAGATGTTGTTCGATAGTGGCAGCCTTTTCGAGATCCAGCCCGACCATGCAGGTTCGCTCACCGTGGCCCTCGCGCGGTTGGGCGGTCAATCCGTTGCGGTCATGGCGAACAACCCATCGGTCAATGCAGGGGCGATCGATTCTGCAGCTGCAAGAAAGGCGGTCCGCTTCCTGCGCGTCGCGCAGGATTTTGGTCTTCCCGTCATCTTCCTCGCCGACAATCCAGGTGTGCTTCCTGGCACGGCCTCAGAGCGCGCCGGGACACTTCGAGATGCAGCCGACATGTTTACCGCGCAGCACCGCCTTACTGTACCCAAATTTCACGTCACGATTCGCAAGGCTTTCGGTTTCGGCTCATCAATCATGGCAATGAACCCATTTGACGGGCAAACTTTGAACCTCGCATTTCCCGCCGTGACACTGGGCGCGATGCCCGCGCAAAGTGGAGGGAAATCGGCCGGCATGGATGACGAGGCACGTGCCCGGATCGCAGCCGAGCAGGCTTCCAGCGCATTGGAATTGGCGAGCCGGATGGTCTATGACGATGTCATCGACCCTCGCCAGCTACGCAATATTTTGTTGCATGGCCTGATGCTGGCTTCCAACCGCTTAACAAGGGGATATTCATGCTGACGCCTGAACACATGATCGCAACGGTCCATGCCTATGTGGATGCTTTCGAAAAGGGTGACCCGGAGGCCGTTGTCGGCCTTTTTTCGGAAGATGCCACGGTGGAAGACCCGGTGGGAACACCCGCCAAGGAAGGGCACGAAATGATTCGTGCTTTCTATACAGGGTCAATGCAAACAGGCGCCAAGCTTCACTTGCAAGGCCCTGTCCGTGTCGGGGCGAACTATGCCGCCTTTGCATTCCAGGTTCGGCTGACGTGGGAGGGCAACATGAGCACCATCGATGTAATCGACATTTTTCATTTCCATCCAAATGGCAAGGTGGCAAAAATGGAAGCCTATTTCGGACCAACCAATTTCAGTACAGTCAGCTAGACCAAGGAGAGAATAGATGCGTGATGCAGCCATTGTTGCCACCGCCCGTACAGCGGTTGGCAAGGCATTTCGAGGTGCCTTCAACGATACACCCACTCCGGTGCTCAGCGCCCACGTGGTAAATGCCGTTCTTGACCGCTCGGGGATTGATCCCGCGCGAGTGGACGACGTTTACATGGGCACGGGGAGCCAGTGGGCCAGCCAGGGTTTCAACTTTGGAAGAATGACCTCGATCGCGTCAAAACTCCCCATCGAAGTTGCCGGCATGACACTCGATCGCAAATGCTCGTCCGGCCTCAACGCCATAGCGCTCGCCGCCCGCGCAATCCGAAGCGACGAGGTGGATGTCGCAATTGCTGCAGGTGCAGAATCGATCTCGATGACGATGGGGCCATATGCTCCCAAGGCCAAAAGCGAGACACAGATCGTCCTGCAAGGTGATCCTTACACTTATATGGCGATGATCGAGACAGCCGAAATCGTTGCTGATCGTTACAACATCAGTCGCGAGATGCAGGATGCATTTGCTGCACAAAGCCAGCAGCGGGCGGGTGCCGCACAGGCGGCCGGGCTACTCGACAACGAGATCGTGCCGATCACGGTTTCGATGGCGCTGCGCGACAAGGAGGGGAATGAAACCGGTCGCAAGGATGTAACTCTGGCAGCCGATGAAGGTGTCCGCGCGGACACGACAGCTGAAGGCCTCTCTGGTCTCAAGCCCGTTTTCAAGGACGGATTGGTCGTCAAGGAAGGCCGGTATATTACCGCTGGAAATGCTTCTCAACTGTCTGACGGGGCCTCCGCCCAACTCGTGATGGACCTCGATACTGCGCTCAAGGAAGGCTTGCCGGTCCTCGGCATCTATCGAGGCTTTCAGGTCGCGGGCTGTTCGCCCGATGAAATGGGTATTGGTCCCGTTTTTGCCATTCCCAAGCTGCTGAAGCGCGCCGGGCTCAAGATCGATGACATCGGCTTGTTCGAAATCAACGAGGCCTTTGCATCGCAAGCCGTTTATTGCCAGCAAAAGCTGGAAATTGATCCAGCAAAGCTCAACGTCAACGGTGGCGGCATCGCCATTGGACATCCCTTTGGGATGACGGGTAGTCGACTGGTTGGCCATGCCCTCATCGAGGGCAAGCGCCGCGGAGTGAAATATGTCGTTATCTCGATGTGCGTTGCCGGCGGCATGGGTGCAGCTGGCCTGTTCGAGATCACTTGATGCTCAATCCGTTGCCGCTCACCATTCCCCATGCCGCAGCCGCGGCCGCTCAGCGCTGGGGCGATGCCCCTGCCCTGTTGGAAAACGGCGACGTGTGGAGCTTTGCCAAGCTTTGGACCGAGTGCACAAGGGCGGCAGCTGCCTACCACGCACATGGAATAAAGCCGGGAGACCGGGTGGCGATTTGGGCGCCTAATTGCCGGGACTGGGTGGTAGCCGCGATTGGATCGATGATATTGGGTGCAGCGATCGTGCCGCTGAATACCCGGCTCAAAGGCCGCGAAGCAGGCGACATATTGCGCCGGACAGGCGCAAGATTGCTGGTGACAGCACCTGGGTTTCTTAACATTGACTATCCAGCGCTGCTGTCTGAGGAAGACCTACCGGCGCTCGAAGCCATCCTGCTTATCGGCGGGTTCAACGCTTCGCCTGGATTCAATGATTCTCATGACGACGCGATGCAACGCATCGATTGGAAGACATTCATGGACTCAGGCGGGGGGGTTGATCCGGCATTGATCGATGCGGCCCTTGCTGCTCGCACAGCTGATGACATTTCAGATATCATGTTTACCTCTGGCACCACCGGAAGCCCAAAAGGCGTGATGATGACTTATGGGAGGGTGCTGCCGCAGTGCGCGGTATGGATCGGAAATACCGGGTTGAAGGAAGGCGAGCGCTATTTGATCGCAAATCCCTTTTTTCACAGCTTCGGCATGAAAGTGGGATGGGTCGCCTGCCTCCTGTCTGGAGCGGTGATGGTGCCGATGCCGCAGTTCGACGTGGCCGCCGCCATCCGCCACATTGTTGAAGACCGCATCGCGTTTTTACCCGGCCCGCCCACGATCTTTCAAATGCTCCTCGACGAAAACGCAAAAGAGCACTTCGACAGCTCATCGCTGCGCGGCGGCACCACTGGCGCAGCGACGGTTCCGCCCATCCTGATTGAACGTATTCGCAACGAGTTGGGGATGAAGGACATCATCACCGCTTATGGCATGACCGAGTGTGTCAACATCACGTCTTGTCGCCCAGGCGATCCGACCGAACGCATCGCCACTACCTGCGGGGCGGCCATTCCCGGAAACGAAGTCATCATCGCGGGGCCAGACGGCCACGAAGTACCGCGTGGCCAAACCGGCGAAATCCGGGTTCGGGGGCAAGGAGTGATGCTCGGCTATCTTGACGACCCGGCTGCCACTGCCGAGGCTATCGACCAGGACGGTTGGCTCCACACTGGCGATGTCGGGACAATGGATAGCGACGGCTACGTCCGCATCACCGACCGCTTGAAGGACATGTTCATTTCTGGAGGATTCAACGTCTATCCAGCCGAAATAGAAAAGCTGCTTGCCAACCACCCTGCAATCTCGATGGTCGCAGTGGTCGGGATCCCGGATGACCGGATGGGTGAAGTGGGCAAAGCCTTCGTTGTCCTGCGTCCCGGGACAGATACGAGCGAAGCCGCCCTCATTGCGTGGAGCCGCGAAAACATGGCAAACTACAAGGTCCCGCGTCACTTCGTCTTTGTGGATGACCTTCCTCGCAATGCTGGTGGCAAGGTGTTGAAAATGGAATTGAAATGACAATCGATGGCGCACGCCGCAAGGCCAATGTGCCGGTTACAATTTTCTGCCTGTTCAGTTCTGTCCTCATCTCGTTGATTGCAATGGCAATGGTTCCGGCATTGACTGGCGTCGCAAAGGAGGTGGGCAAAGGCGATGATGGCGCGCTGACCGCCCAGCTCATCATGACAATCCCGTCGATCTTCATGATCATAGGTGCCAGTCTTACTGGTTATCTGTCAGAAAGAATTGGACGGCGAGCGGTCGCAATCCTGTGCCTTGTGCTCTATTCCATCTCCGGAGCATCCGGACTGCTGCTTGGTTCGCTCACGGCCCTCATGGTCAGCCGGATTATCCTGGGATTGGTTGGTGGCGCGCTGCTGACCATCGGCTATGTCACGATCGGCGAGTATTTCGACGGGGTGAGGCGCGAATGGATGCTCGGACTGATTTCCGCGTTCGCCTCCTTTTCGAGCGTCCTTGTGCTCTGGTTCGGTGGCGATTTCGTGGAAAGCTTCGGGTGGCGCGCGCCTTTTGCCGTCTACCTTCTCGGCTTCGTGATGGTGCCATTTGCGTTTCTGGGCATGCACAAGGACCTTCCCCTGGCCATGCCCAAGACCAAGCAAGGCTGGGTGCCAGTGTTGCGGTACTGGCCATTTTTCGCGCTTGTCGCAGCCTATACAATCGGGATGTACATGCCTTCCGCGCAGGGGCCTTTCCTGCTCGCAGAACGTGGAGAAACAAGCCCTGCCCTCATAGGAAAGATCATAGCGGTTTCGTCGCTGGTCAGCGCTGTTGGCGCCTTTTTCTACGGAGCAATGCGCAAGTGGCTGAATTTTTCAGGCATGTTCACTTATATCTCGGCCGCACTCGGGATCGGGATGATCACGGCCGTGATGAGCGATACGACCGAGCAATTTATCATAGCCTGCGGGATCATGGGCCTTGCGCTAGGTGTGATCGAATCAACGGTCGCCTCAGAAGTCCTCGCGCGTGCCCCTGAACAACTGCACGACCGGGCCATTGGCCTCAGCATCGCCGCGTTGTTTTTCGGCCAGTTCCTAAATCCGTGGGTAGCAAAACCCTTCCGCGATGCGGGAGGCGCAGACTTCGCGTTCCAAGCGATCGGAGGATGCTTCTTGATAGCGATGGTCGTCTTTGCCATCAGCTGGGTTCGCACCCGTCGAACCCAGCCTAGCTCGTAATCTGGACAACAGCTTCGGCTGCCCCCCTGATTGCGCCTTCGATATAGCCCACGCCCGTGGCATCACCGATTGTACGCACGGGAAGGCCGGCATCTGTCAGGATGTCGGATAGCGTCGTGTCGCCTTGAGCGCCCTTGGCAACGATGACATGGTCAGCAGAAACGCTCTTGGTTGTCCCGTCCGCGCTTGTGAAGGTTACCGCTTCTTTGCTTATCGAAATTTCACTCGCGCCGGTTTCCAATGCGACGCCGTGGGCTTTCAACTCCGCCAGAAGCCTCATCCGTCGCACCAGCGTCAAGCCCTTGCCAAACCGGGGCACATCATCGACCACCGTGACCTTGCGTCCGCGCTCTTGGAGGAATTCGGCCAGCTCTACGCCTACCAGTTCACCTCCGATGATAACAATGCGGTCGCCAAGCGGCATCCAGGCATGCGTGGCCTTACGAACGAGATCGAGATTGGCGGTTGCACCGGTTGCGGCACCGACCTTGGTCGCCAGGCGTGTGAACAGGCCGGTCTTGCGCTTCAATTCCTCCGAGGTTTCGCCGAACATCATCTTGCGCATGTCCTCGCCCGAGAAAACATGATCAAGGTGATTGCCTGGAATGTCGGGCATCCCCCGGACAGCACCAGTGGCGACAATGATCTCGTCAGGCGCCAAAGACTTCAGCAGTTCCGGCGTGGCGTTAGTGGAAAGGCGAACATCAATGTCAGATTCCTCGATGCTCTGGACGAGCCAGTTGAGCAGGCGCTCATTGGGTTCATAGGCAAGGGCTGCAAATCGCAACGTCCCCCCCAACCGATCGCCCTTCTCAATCAGCGTGATGTTGTGGCCCATGGCATCGAGCCTGCGTGCTGCCTCCATCCCACCAGGCCCGCTGCCGATCACGACGACATGTTTTCTTGCAGCGATCGCTGGTTTGCGCTGATACTCCCATGACAGTTCCGGATTGACTGCACAGCGCGTGTGACTTCCCGTGTAGATCGCGCTCACGCAAGTATAGCAATAGATGCATGGACGCACCTTTTCACCCTGCCCCGCCACCAGCTTGTTAGGTAGTTGCGGGTCAGCGAGCAGCTTTCGTCCCATGGCGATAAAATCTGCTTCACCCTTGCCAATCACCTTGTCCGCTGTCGGCACTTCCACCCGGCCAAGCGCGATGACCGGTATTTTGACTGCCCTTTTGATTTCAGCCGAAGCAGGCAGATTGCTATCTTCGACATGCGGGATGTTCGATTCTGAATGAAGCCGCGCATTCATGGTATCATGATAAGCCGTGACGGTAATGGCATCTGCACCAGCAGCTTCCACCATCCGGGCGGACTGTTTGGCAAGGTCGAGTGTGATACCGCCCTCTTTACCGACCTCCCGGCTGTCGAGCTTGATCCAAACAGGAAAGTCCGAGCCTACCGCCGAGCGGACCGACGCCAGCACTTCGAGTGGAAAACGCATCCGGTTTTCAAGGTTCCCACCATATTCATCAGTGCGGCTATTGGTTTTTGGCGAGATGAATGAAGAGAGCAGATAACCGTGCCCGGCATGGATTTCGACGCCGTCAAACCCCGCTTGCTTGGCTCGCCGTGCGGCGGCGCCAAACTGGCTAACAACAAGCGCTATGTCTTCCTTTTCGAGTATCTTGATTTCCGGCATCGTCATGCCGCTAAAGGCTGCCATTTCCTCCATCAGGAAATAGTCCATGAAATCGCCTGCAGATGGCTTGGGTATGGCTGGCGCCCAGAGCGGGTGTCCCCAACGCGTCGAATAGCCTGCGACCAGTCCTCCATGGTGCAACTGGGCTGCGATCTTGGTATCGTGCTTGTGAACCCGATCGCACAACTCAGAAAGGCCGGGGAGAAACTTGTCATCCGAGATCGCTGTCTGCTGCCAGGCAACTGCGCCGACCGGCCAGGCAACGCCTGTTACCCCTGAAACGATGAGGCCGACGCCACCTTTGGCCTGTTCTTCATGGTAGGCAATCAACCTTTCGCCCACATGTCCGTCTTCTTCCGACAGACTGACCCCCATGGCCGAGACCATGATCCGGTTTTTCAGCTCCATGCGGTTGATCCGACCCGGTGACAAGAGGTTCGGGTAGGAATTTGAAATGGCCATGGTTCAGACTTTCCTCTCTGACGATGCGCTGTCGGCTTGTCGCGCCAGCTGCTCTTAGACACATATTTCCCGATCAGCTTCAAGAGGTCAACGGAATTCGCAATATGCGCGTAGGTTTTCACCTCACATCATCCGCACTAATTCGATAATGTGCAAATGGGTTAACATTTTGCGTTCTATTAGATCCTATATTTTACGCATATATCGCGTTTTCTTGACCTAGATCAACGACTCGTGTGGGGCATTTTCTGTATCATCCATGCATATCGCAGGAGGTGGACATGGATGTCGCAGCACTGAGCTATGTAGTAATTGACTCGACCGATCTGGAGAGATGGAAACGGTTCGCTTCGGATTTGATGGGCCTTTCCGCCCATCCCGTCCCAGGTGGCCTGGCGCTGCGGATGGACGAGCGAGATGGGCGTATTTTCGTACAAAAGGCCGGCGTTGATCGTTTCAATGCCTGTGGCTGGGAAGTTCGCTCAGAGGCAGACTTTGCGAAGTGCCTCGCGCGCCTCGAGGCGCGCAACATATCCTTCACCACCGCAAGTCGGGAGGAGTGCACTCTGCGCCATGTTTTCGACATGGTGTGGGTAAGCGATCCATCAGGCAACCGCCATGAGTTGGCGCTAGGCTATTCGACGGCTTTTGACCTGTTCCAGTCACCGGCCGGGGTTTCCGGGTTCGTGACGGGCGATCTCGGTCTTGGCCATGCCGTACTTCCCGCTCCGCAAATTGCGAAGACGCGTGAATTCCTGGCCGACGTGCTCGGCCTTGGTCTTTCCGATGTCCTTATCCACCGACCGGCAGGCCCGGGGGGCCCTGAACAGCGTATCGACTTCCTCCACTGCGCCAATGGTCGTCATCACAGCCTGGCCCTCTTTGAAGGAGAAGTGCCATCCGGTTGTGTCCACCTCATGGTCGAAGTGGCCACACTTGATGACGTGGGGCGCGCCTACGACCGGATGCTGTCGTCAGGCACGCGACTGATGGCAACGCTTGGCAAACACACCAATGACC
>JBATDO010000273.1:0-17672 GCA_049663505.1 Sphingorhabdus sp. | reverse complement strand
GTTGATAAGAATGTGAACGCCGCCCCAGGCCTCTTTTGCCTTGCTGACCATTTCGACCATCTGGTCATATTCTGTAACGCTGCCGCCATTGGCCATGGCTTCACCGCCAGCGGCTTTGATCTCCTCGACAACAAGCCCGGCGGCATCCGATGTGCCTGTTCCATCGCGCGTGCCACCCAGGTCATTGACTACAACCTTTGCTCCCCGGCGAGCGAGCTCTAGCGCATAGGCCTTGCCCAAGCCGCCGCCTGCACCTGTCACGATAGCGACCTTGTCTTTGAAGCTGATGGTCATCAAATATCTCCATGAGCTTGGCGGGCACCATCGCCATCGCCAAATTATGAGGTGCATTGGCATGAACCTTACGTTTACGCAAGCGTAAGGAATCTGGAATTCGAGTGTCACAAAAGAGAAATTTTAAAGTCACGGCCAAGTCACATAAATGCTGTCTAGGCGTCATGAATTCGACATCCTACGAAGGAATCACCTCATGAAGTCCCTCCGCCTCTACGCTGGCGCTGCCATACTCGCTTCAATCTCCAGTCCGGCTTGGGCCGAGGAAGTGGTTGATGGAACCGGTAGCGGAAATGTCCAAACGAAAGTGCAAGTGATCGATCCGGTTCCGGCGAGCACGAAGCCTGACAAGACCAAGTCGCCATGGCAGATCAAGCCACGCTGGCGCCTGCAATATGATGTAGCTGACGTGGGTGGTCCAACAGGGCTTGCAGGGCTCGGCGCTTACGATGATATTCGGCGTGCACAGATCGGGATTGATCTGAAGATGCCATCTGGTTTTTCCGCGAGGATCGAAGGGGACTTCAACGCCAAACCGATCGAATTTGTCGACGCCTACGTCGCGTGGGATGGTAAAGGCGTGAACATAACGGCTGGTCAGCACAAGGCATTCACGCCACTCGACGACATGACCAGTGACCTCAATACGAGCTTCATGGAACGGGCCGCATTTTCAACGGCATTCGGTTTTGGTCGCCGCACGGGCGTTTCCGCCGGCTACACAAAAGGCGATGTCGCAATCAATGGCGGAATATTTACAGAGCCCTTGGTGCAGCTGAACGACGTCGCCAGCAATAGTATTTCTGCAGATGTGCGCGCCTATTGGTCTCCAAAACTGGGCGATGTGAAACTCCATGTCGCTGCTGCGTACCATTGGCGCGACATGCAGGATCTTGCTACGACCTCGACCCGTTACCGTCAGCGACCCAATGTGCGCATATCAGACACCCGCTATATTGGCACGCCAGCCCTCCAAGTGGAAAAAGAGCAGAAATACGGGCTTGAATTGGCCGCGGTGAGCGGACGGTTCCATGTTGCATCAGAGGTCCATTGGCTTTCTGCAAGTCGTCCGGGGTTTGACGATCCCACATTCTTTGGCGGATATGGTGAGATAGGAGTGTTTCTGACCAAGGATAGCCGTCCCTTGAAGGCCGGTACATTCGGAGGAATCAAGCCGGGAAAACCCCTGGGTAGCGGAGGCGCGGGCGCAGTACAGGTCAATGTGCGCTATGACTATCTCGATTTGAACAGCGCCGGTGTGATCGGCGGCAAACAGGATGGTTATATGGCATCGCTGATCTGGACGCCGATCGAAAACCTTCGCCTGCTCGTAAGTTATGCCCGCCTGGACTATAGCCAAGCGGCAATAGCCGTTTCCGGCAACAGGGATTATTCCGTCGATGTTGTCGGCGTTCGCGGCCAAATCAGTTTCTAGATCGCGTCCCTGTCGAGCGAATATCCAGCCGATCTTACCGTCCTGATTATGTCTCGTGCAAAGCCCTCGTTGAGGGCCTTGCGCAGTCGGCGGATATGGACATCGACCGTCCGGATTTCGATATCACTGTCATGTCCCCATACGCTGTCGAGCAAGCGTTCACGCGAAAAGACATGCCCGGGATATTCCAGAAAATGCTTGAGCAGCCGATATTCAGTTGGCCCCAGGGGTACCTGCTTGCCGGCACGCTTTACCTTGTGCGCGACCGTGTCCATTTCAACGTCACCAAAGCGCAGCGCTTCTCCAGCAAGAGCTGGACGAACCCTGCGTAAAACAGCTTTTGCACGTGCTACGAGCTCGCGTGGACTAAAAGGTTTTGTTACATAATCGTCGGCCCCGATTTCAAGCCCCCGGATGCGGTCATCTTCTTCGCCGCGTGCTGTCAGCATGATGATCGGAACATTGGCAGTGGAGTCCGATTTGCGCAGCTGACGACAGACTTCGATACCCGAGAGATTTTCGAGCATCCAGTCGAGCAATACCAGGTCAGGCGTCCGTTCGCGTGCCATGATCAATGCTTCCTCGCCGTCCCCGGTATGGCGAACTTCGAATTCTTCGCGTTCGAAATGCCAGCGAACGAGTTCGGCAAGTGCACTATCGTCTTCTACCAACAGCAATTGTGCCTTGGGCATATGGAAAGTCTCCGACTCAGGCGTCCGGCAAGTTTTCGCCGGTTTCGGTAAAATAGATCATCTCGGCGACAGTCGTGCTGTGGTCACCGATCCGTTCGAGATTCTTGGATATGAAGAGCAGATGTGCAACTTCGGTTGCCGATGTGGGATGCTTGGCAACAAAGGCGACAAAATCAACGAACAAGTCCTTGTACAACTGGTCGACGTCATCGTCACGAACAGTAACTGCCTTTGCGAGGTCAATGTCGCGCTTTGCATAGGCATCCATTCCCATGCGGATCATCTCGACGGTGATGTCGCCCATTTTCCGGAGCTGGTTGTTGCTGCCCAGAAACTTGCTATTTTCTAACAGACCAACGCGCTTTGCGATGTTCTTCGCATAATCACCGATACGTTCAATCACCGCCGACATCTTGAGTGCTGCAATGAGCTCGCGCAAATCGTCTGCCATTGGAGCGCGCAGTGCAATGGTCCGGACCACGAGCTTTTCAACTTCGGTTTCCAATCCATCGATTATCTTGTCCTCAGCCCGGGTTGTGGCCGCAAGCTCTTTGTCATTCTCGATGAGCGCCTTCATTGCGTTGCTCACCGCTGTTTCTGCACGCGCACCCATCTCGGCAATCATGCCGCGAATTTCGTCCATGTCATCGTCAAAAGCGGTGACGGTGTGTTTCGTGCCTGTGCTCATATTCGTTCCTTAGCCGTAGCGGCCTGTGATATAATCTTTGGTGCGATCTTCGCGCGGATTGGTGAAGATATCGGATGTGACACCAAATTCAATAAGTTGTCCCAGATGGAAAAAGGCGGTGCGCTGTGAGACGCGGGCTGCCTGTTGCATATTGTGCGTCACGATTATGATAGCATATTTGCCGCGCAGATCATGAATTAATTCCTCGATGCGCGCTGTGGCGATCGGGTCGAGAGCAGAGCAGGGTTCATCCATCAGGATGACCTCAGGATCAACCGCAATGGCACGAGCAATACAAAGACGTTGTTGTTGGCCACCGGACAAGGCAGTCCCGCTATCACTCAGGCGATCCTTGACTTCTCCCCACAGACCAGCGCGGGTCAGTGAACTTTCGACGATATGATCAAGCTCGGACTTACCAGCAGCCAAGCCGTGAATCCGCGGTCCATATGCAACATTGTCGTAAATGGATTTCGGAAAGGGATTGGGCTTCTGGAACACCATGCCAACGCGCGCGCGCAACTGAACGACATCCATTGAGGAGGCATATATGTCTTGACCATCCAGAAAGATGTTGCCTTCTACACGAGCACCCATGATGGTATCGTTCATGCGGTTTAACGAACGCAGGAAAGTCGACTTTCCACATCCCGATGGACCGATGAAAGCAGTCACGTTATCCATGTCAACATCAATGGAGACATCCTTGATCGCTTGCTTTTCGCCATAATAAATGTTGACGTGGCGCGTCGATATTTTTGGATTTTCGGTGGTTTCAACCACTATGCCGTCCTTTTCGTTCATTAAGGCTACCAACGTGTTTCAAATCGGTTGCGAAGGTATATCGCCAGGGCGTTCATCCCAAGCAGGAATATCAGCAACACGATAATCGCAGCACTGGTCTTCTCGACAAATCCTTGATTAACTTCGTCCGACCACAGATAAATCTGCACGGGCAAAGCTGTCGCTGCATCTGTAAATCCTTGTGGCGCTGCTGGAATGAATGCGCGCATTCCGATCATCAGAAGCGGCGCTGTTTCTCCCAGAGCACGGGCCATCCCAATTATTGTCCCGGTGAGTATGCCTGGCAAGGCGAGTGGCAGCACATGGTGGAAAACGACCTGAACCGGAGACGCGCCGATTCCCAAGGCAGCTTCGCGAATGGATGGAGGCACCGACTTGACCGCGTTGCGCCCTGCAATCACAATCACGGGCATCGTCATAAGCGCCAATGTCAAGCCGCCGACCAACGCCGATGAGCGCGGCATTCCAAACATGGTCAGGAATACAGCCAACCCCAGCAGCCCGAAAATAATCGAGGGCACTGCTGCAAGATTGTTGATCGACACCTCGATCATGTCTGTTAGCCTGTTCTTTGACGCGTATTCCTCCAGATAAAGGGCTGCAAAAACACCGATCGGGAAGGCCAACAGCAGCGTGATTGCCATTGTCATCAACGATCCTTTGAAGGCAGCCCAAATCCCCACCGCTGATGGATCAGTCGCATCCGCACCGGTCAGGAAGGTCCAGTTAAAGCCAGTCCGCAGTGCATCTTGCGCGTTCAGCTTCGAGACCGTGATTTCAGCGGCGCGGTGACCAGACCCCTTGTAGGCAATATCAATGTTCGAGGCTGCCGGAAGCCAAAGCCGTTGCTTTGCCGTAATCAATTCAGGATCTGCCAGCAGCATCTGGCGAACATTGGCTGCCGCCGCAGAGGTGAGAAGTTCAGCACCATCTGCGCCATATTGCTGTGTCACCGCGAGTTCCACCACACCTGGAATGTCCAGCGTATTCAATTCGGTTTCGGCATTGGCACCTGAAATCGTTGCGGCACTCGTAGCTGAGGTTAACAGGGGGAGGTCGAGATCAAGTGCCACTTCGGTCCGTTGAAATCCAAGCAGTCCCTGGCCTAGCATCGTGAATAACAGGAAAGCCAGGAACAGCGTTGAAAGCAGCACGGCTCCAAAACCCATCGCTTTGAAGCGACGTTCAGCAGCATAGCGACGCGCAATGCGCCTTTGCATGTCTGCGCCGTTCCAATCAGTTGGGGTCGGATCGAGAGACGGCCTATTCATATGCTTCCCGATATTTTTTCACGAAACGCAGTGCGACATAGTTCAGCACGAAAGTGGTGATGAACAGGACAAGGCCCAGTGCAAAAGCCGCAAGCGTGTGGGGGCTTCCGAAATCCTGGTCGCCTGTCAGCAGTGCTACAATCTGGACAGTGACCGTTGTAATGGTATCAAATGGGTTCGCCGAGAGGTTTGCTGTATATCCGGCTGCCATCACGACGATCATCGTTTCGCCGATGGCGCGGCTGACGGCGAGCAACACACCCCCGACAACGCCAGGCAAGGCAGCAGGTAAAAGTACTTTCTTGATGGTTTCACTTTTGGTCGCACCCATTGCAAGGCTGCCGTCGCGCATTGCATTGGGGACTGCGGCGATACTGTCATCCGACATCGATGACACCAATGGAATGATCATGATACCCATGACGATACCTGCGGCCAGCGCGTTATCGGATGCAGCATTGCTGACGCCCAGCATGACCGCGAAATCGCGCACTGCAGGTGCAACTGTAAGGGCCGCGAAATAGCCATATACCACCGTTGGGACGCCTGCCAGAATCTCGAGAATTGGCTTCATCCACTTGCGCACGTTAGTGGACGCATATTGGGTCAGGAAGATTGCGCTCATCAAGCCGAGCGGGATAGCCACAAGCATTGCAATGATTGCGCCGATAAATATTGTACCCCAGAAAAGCGGGATAGCGCCGTAGCCATTGTCGGCACCGGCCGTCACGACGCTTTTTGGGTTCCAACTCGTTCCGAACAGAAATTCGAACGGTGATACCATCGAGAAAAATCGCCATGATTCAAATATCAACGATGCAAAGATGCCGATGGTCGTAAAAATTGCAACCAGCGACGCCAGCAACAGACCGCCCATAACAAGGCGTTCAACCTTGTTTCTTGCGCGGAAATCGGGTTTCAATCTCGTAAATGCAAATGCTCCGCCGGAAAATAATAGCAGCAGCGTGCCGGCCAGGCCAAGCCACTGATAATATGAAAGGGCGTCTTTGTAGAGCGGAACCAGTGCCGCGCTCTGGGCCTGGAATGCAACTTCCTGAAAACCTTGCGCAATACCGCGTGCTTCAGAGAGAATGGCGGCCCTGGCAAAGCTGTCCTGTGGCAGGCCTGAGGCAGCCGGTGCGTCAAGCACCATGTTGGTGACCAGGGTCGGCGATATCGTCTGCCAGAAGAACATGAAGATGACAGAAGGCACAACCGCACAAACGGCGACAAACCAGCCATGATAGGAAGGCAGGCTGTTTACCTGACCGCGCGGCCCGCCTTTTGATGCGCGTACAAATGCTGCAGCCCGAGCACGGCCAAAGATCCAGCCGACAAGGCCAAGTCCAAGGACGAGGAAGAGCAATGCCGTTCCAGTCATTTCCTTAACCTAGCCCCCTTGGTCCATCGACCACAAACTCATAAAATATCTGGCGCCCAAAAAACAGGGCATGGATCCAATACAGATTCGATCCATGCCCATAGACGCGATGATTGTTGCAGATTTATTTCAAATCTGCCCCGTTCATGACAGTCATGCTGTTTGCAGCATCATTTGCCTTTTTATAATCGACGTCAGAAGACGCAATCATGCCAACCTTGGTCAGATAACCGCCGACTGCACCACCCTTCAGGAACTCGAGGACGAATTCCTTGATTCCCGGGATCTTGTCGAGATGGGCCTTCTTGATGTAGATAAACATCTTGCGTGCACCAGGATAAGTCCCGTCGGATATGGTGGCGATGGTTGGTTCAACGCCGTCCATCACGATACCGTGAACCTTGGAAGCATTCTCTTCCATGTAGCTGTACCCGAAGATGCCAACCATGTTCGGATTTGCATCGAGCTTTTGCACGATCAGGTTGTCATTTTCACCCTGCTCCTTGAACGCTCCGTCTGTCCGGATTTCAGTACAAATCGCCTTGAACTTGTCTTCGTTCGTTTCTTTTAGTGCCTTGGTCGCCGCATCGGACTTGCAGCCAGCTTCCATGATCAGTTCATGGAACGAATCGCGTGTCCCAGAGGTTGTCGGGGGACCGAAGACCGAAATCGGCAGCTTGGGTAGCGCTGGATTCACATCTGACCACAATTTGGCAGTTTGTGGCTTGCCAAAGGGGTTAGCTGCCAGCGCCTTGTATACTTCTGCTGTACTGAGGACAAATTTCTGTCCCTTGTTCGATTGAGCCAAGGCCAGACCGTCAATTCCTACTTGAATTTCTACCACGTCCTTGACGCCATTTTTCTGGCAATTCTCGAATTCACTCTTCTTCATCCGACGCGATGCATTGGTGATATCAGGCGTGTCCGCGCCAACTCCCTTGCAGAACTGTTCCATTCCGCCACCCGTGCCGGTCGATTCGAGCACTGGTGACTTGCGCGAGGGGTCCGCCTTTGCAAAGGCTTCAGAGGCCGCCTTGGCGAACGGAAACACGGTCGATGACCCGACAATACGGATTTCCTGGCGCGATCCGCCTGAACCACCGCCAGTGCTGGCCTGGTCATTGCAAGCCGAAAGCGCAAGCGCACTGACGGCAATGAGAGTGATTTTCTTCATCATAACTTCAAATCCCCAACATGCAAAAATCGTCGCAGCACTCGCCGCGCTTGAGGGGCCAATAGCCGCTTCACATGGCTGATAAATGACTCTCTTGTGACACTTATATTACGACGATGGAGGTGCAATTGGCAACATAACCGTAACAGTAGTCCCGCTGCCTACCGTGCTGCGGATTTCGAGATGGCCCCTGTGGCGGTCGACAATGTGCTTTACGAGAGACAGGCCAAGGCCCGTGCCACCGATCGATCGGCTCCGGCCTGAATCGACTCGGTAAAAACGCTCGGTGAGTCGCGGTAGATGTTCAGGTGCAATGCCATCGCCTGAATCTGCCACGGAAAGAACCAACATTGCACCAGACCGCGAGGGAACCAGCGTGACTGCAACGGGCTCTCCCGCTCGGCCATATTTCATGGCATTCGTAACAATATTGCTCGCCAGTTGGCGCAATTGCCCCACATCTCCCATGACGAGGGGCATGTCCTTGGCAATATCAAGCAAGATTTCGCTGCCGCGCTCCTTCTGGCTGCTGCGCAACTGGTCTACCGTTTCGGCCACGACGGCCGCAAAATCAACCGGCGTCTGCGGCGGATCGTATTTCTCCGCTTCAATACGTGAAAGCGACATGAGGTCGCGTACCAGTGCCTGCATCCGGTCAGTCTCCTTGGCCATGATGCCGAGGAACCTGGCGCGGATTTCGGGATCATCGCCTGCAGCAGGGTCACCTAGCGTTTCGATGAAACCCTTGACCGCTGCCAAGGGCGTCAGCAATTCGTGGCTGGCATTTGCAACAAAATCGACGCGCATCTTCTCGGCTGCCTGCGCACCACTGCGATCTGCTAGATGCACCAGCTTTTGCCCTTCGCCAATGGGCTGGATGCGCATATCCCACAATTGACTCTGCTGACCGATGCCGCTGAGCCGAATAGGATGTCCTGTATGCTGGGCGTCGGGGTCAGAAAGCCTTTCGATTGCTCCTGCATGTCGAAAGGCCATCCGCACATTCTGACCGACAATGTTGTTGCCGAGTAACTGCCGTGCAAATTGGTTGGCAGCAGAGACACGGGCATTTTCGACAATCAAGATTGCATCCGTCGACGCATCAATAAAGGATTGCAATTGCGGGTGCGAAGTTATTGCTGCTGGATCGATATTTGCCTTCGTTGCGGGTTGCGCAGGGATTGCACTGGCTGGGTCATGTGGATCTGCAACTATGAACAAGGCAACAAGCATGGAAATCAGGACAACCGTGATACGTTCGGCTGAGCCTTCCATTTGCCCCGCAATCACTGCCCCACCTGCCGACAGCGCAAGTGCAACCAGGAACCGGGGTGACAACCAGCTGTTCACTTTTGAAAATGGTCCTTGCACGCGAAATCCAATATTAGGCTTTAGCCGCCATATTGTCCCACATATAGACGCTGCCTTGCCGCGCAAGAGCAATGACTGGAAAAGCGGACCCAATATGCTAGGCGATACCGATGGACGAAGAACATAATCCCGACAATTCAGGCATAACTGGCCCCACCACGCGCCGTGCATTGATGCTGGGGGCGGTCGCTGTATCTGCCGTTGTGAGCGTGCGACCGGCAATGGCACAGGCTGCCGGTTCCGTGCTGAACTGCGAAATCCCGGTTCCTGGACCCCATGGCACTGGAATGAATATCGACGCATATGGCAAACTCGTAGCGCGCGATACGCCCGGTTCATTCATTGCAACGGGTCAGAAATACACAGGTGAGCAGGTCAAGGCGGCGCTGCGCGGCCGCAGCCTGCCGGGCACCAGCTACGATCAAAGCCAGGCATATGTGCAATATATTCGTCGACTGCAAAGCGGCCAAAGCGGGTTTACCTGTTATGCCAGCCTGCAAATGCAACGTTGAACCACTGCTAATTATTGAAATTTAACCCGTCTGGTATACGCCGTTTTCATGGCGGGTTCGCACAACATCTATTTTCGCGCTGAGCCCGCTGACCAGCGGCTGATCGAGCCTTTGGATGTAATGACACTTATCTACCAGCGTAGATCCGGGGTAACGCATATCGTTGCCGAGCCTGTGCCTCAGATCTTGGCGGCCATGGGTAGAGATGTCGTGGACGCGAAAATTGTAACGCAAAGACTGGCGCGAGAGTTCGATCTTGATCCAGAACAGGCGATTGCGATTGTGCAGGAGAGGCTCGAAGAGCTCTCCGCACTCGGGATCGTTGAAAAAGTGGTCTCTCCTGGTGCATGAATTTCGCGTTCGTGTTGGCCCTGCGAATTTTCGCATCGGATCGAAATGGCGGCAACCCGTCGAGATACTCGCGTCGCTTTATTCCGATTATCCGACCCCTGATATTCCAGACTTTACCGTGCGCCTAGAGCCGGCATCGTTTGTCCGGCGCTTTGTGCGGCCGTCGGTTGCAATCGATGGCGACTACATGTTGCCTGATGCAGCGCCTTTACCGCTCTCGCAGGCTTTGCTCGCAGCAGAAATGGGGATGAATCTTCAAATGGCGCTGGGATGGCGGCGTCACCTGATCTTGCATGCAAGTGCCGTCGAAAAAGACGGCAAAGCGCTTATCATGACCGGAATATCAGGTTCCGGGAAATCGACCCTGTCAGCAATGCTTGGAAACAGTGGATGGCGCTTTTTGGGCGATGAATTCGTGCTGCTTGACCTCGACAGTGGTAAGATCGTTCCATTCCCACGGCTGGTCAGTCTCAAGAATGAAGCCATAGAGGCCATGCAAAATCATGCGCCGCAAGCGCGTTTTGGCCCCCTGATGAGGGATACTCCCAAGGGTGATATTCGTCACATGGTGCCTCCCGTTGAGGCCATACATGCGATGGAGCGCGAGGCACGGCCTGCGCTGTTGCTGTTTCCGCAGTTTGGCTTTCAGCCAGCCATTCGCGAAGTACGCCTTGAAGAGACATTCATGCGCCTCACGCAGGCCTCGACAAATTATGTCGCGCTTGGAGAGCCCGGCTTCTGCGCTCTTACCCGATTTATCCGTCATGTGCCTGCACGGTCGATCGACTATTCCAGCGGCATCGAAGCAGAAACGCTAGTGAATGACCTTTGGACAGCTCTGGCATGACCGACGCGATGATCCTTGTGCTTGCGCTGCGCGATCCAAAAAGCACGACGTCACTTGACTGGGATGGATGGACTGCGCTGCTTACAATCGCGCGTGCAGAACGGCTTGTTGGCACACTCTCCAAACGGCTGCATGACATAGCACTCCCGAAAGCTGTTGCTGCAATTGTTGCAGACGAGCTCACAAATGCTGCCTATCAACGGCGCTCAGCCTTGTGGGAAGCGGAATGCGCGCTTTTGGCGATGGCCCACTATAAGAGCAAGATACTGCTAATGAAGGGCACGGCATATGCAGCAGCCGAGCTGGCGGCCGGCGAAGGTCGCCACATTGGCGATCTGGATATCATGGTGGCACGTTCTGACCTCGCCCAGGTTGAAGCAATGCTCCTCGCCGCGGGATGGGAATGGGTCAAGGAGGACGCGTATGACGACGCCTATTACCGCGATCATATGCATGAACTCCCGCCGCTTATCCACAAGGAGCGAGACCGGATGATCGACGTGCACCACACGGTCCTGCCGCTGACGGCGCGACCCCTGCCGGACGCTGCGGTGATGCTGGCCGATGCAATCCCGGCAACAGATGGGCTCCATATCATGTCTCCGGTTGACATGGTCTGTCACTGCGCTGCGCATCTAATCGCTGATGGAGATCTTTCTGGCGGTCTCAGAAACCTGTGGGATATGCATTGTCTCATCGAGGAGTTCAGAACCGCCGACACAGGATTTCACGGGGTCCTCAAGGCACGCGCTATACACCATCAACTTTGGCCAGCCGTCCACCGAGCAGCGCGACTGGCCCATTTGCTTTATGGCACTCAAATTCCTCCAGAGTGGCATCGCCCTAATTGGTACGACTATTGGTTCATTTTGCGTCTCACCGCACGAAACCAATGGGGTCAACCCAATCGCAAGTTCATCCGCTTTGCCTTCTACGTTCGGTCTCATCTGTTACGCATGCCGCCTCGCTTGCTGATACGGCACTTGTGGACAAAGTGGAGCAAGCGCTAGTGCATGCGTCGGAGCGCAGTCAGTAGCTCGTCGAAATGGTCAATCACTGCATCAGCGCCCAGATCTTCTACTGGTCCGAGCAAAAAGCCGAAACTGCATGCAACGCTTGGGACACCGGCGTTGCGTGCCGCCATCACGTCATATGTGGAATCGCCAACATATGCAGCTTTCCCACCGCCACAGCGCTTCACCATCTCAAATATCGGCGCACCAGACGGCTTTGCATTTTCCTTGCCCAAGCTATCCGCGCCGAGAATGCAGCCCATGCGGTGCGCTAAACCGAGATCCGTCAACAACTTTACCGCCAACCCTTCGAACTTGTTGGTAACCACTGCGTAACGCACATCCAAGAAATCGAGTTCATCAAGCACTTCCAGTGCGCCATCAAACGGAGTGCTGTGCACCGAAACATTGGATTCATAATATTGGAGCATTTGCCGGTAGAGAGGCTTGAAGTCATCGCGTGGGATTCCCCCAGTGGCTTCCAGTCCTTGTTGCAGCATCATCTTGGCACCGCCACCGATATGGCGTTTGACCTCGGCTTGTGAAAGCAGCGGTCTGCCAATGCTGGCAAGAACGTGGTTCACCGCCGCTGCAAGGTCGCTGCTCGTGTCAACAAGCGTGCCGTCAAGATCGAAGCCGATGATGTCGAAAGGAATTTTTTTCATATCTTGGCCATCTGGCCGCTTGTTCTGGAATCCGCAACAATTTGCTGGCATGAGCAGCGGCATGACAGAAATAGCAGCCATTATCCTAGCCGCGGGCAAAGGTACCCGCATGAAATCCAACCTACACAAGGTGCTGCACCCGATCGCGGCCCGTCCAATGCTGATGCACCTCATGGATGCAGTTGACGAACTGAAACCTTCAAAGAAGGTTGTGGTCGTAGGCAGCGGCAAGGAGCAACTGGAGGCAGCATTATCCGGCTCAGTCGATTTTGCCGTTCAGGATCCCCAGCATGGGACTGGCCATGCCGCACAACAGGCCGAATCCGCACTTGCCGGTTTCGACGGTGATGTGCTGATCCTTTACGGAGACGTTCCGTTCGTGCCGAGCGCGACGATGCAGATGATGATCGACAGGTTGAATGCCGATGACGCACCCGCAGTGGTCGTGCTTGGTTTCGAGCCAGAAGACACGCTCAATTATGGCCGCATCTTGACCCAGGGCGATCGCATTGAATGGATGATTGAGCACAAGGACGCATCTGACGAACAAAGGCAGACCCGCTTGTGCAACTCAGGCCTGATGGCCGTCAAGGCACGAGACCTTTTCGCGCTGCTCGCGCGAGTCGGCAATGACAATGCCGCGGGCGAATTTTATCTGGTGGACATCGTGAATATTGCGACTGCCGATGGCCGGCATTGCTACGTCGTGAAGACCGACCCCTTTGAGGTTGCCGGTATCAATAGTCGCGCGGAGCTCGCGCAGATGGAAGGAGAATGGCAGAAGCGTCGTCGAAAAAGAGCAATGGATGAAGGTGCCACACTGGTCGCCCCCGACACGATATGGTTTGCTTATGATACAGTCATAGGCCGCGATGTCCTGATCGAGCCAAATGTATTTTTTGGTCCCGGTGTCAGTGTATCAGACAATGTGATTATTCGTGCGTTCAGCCATATTGAAGGCGCGCAGATAGCAAGTGCTGCCGAAGTCGGACCCTATGCACGCCTTCGTCCCGGCGCAGTCTTGGAGGAAAGAGCGAAGGTCGGAAACTTCGTTGAAATCAAGAAGTCCCGACTGGGCAAGGGGGCAAAGGCCAATCATCTAAGCTATATCGGAGATGCTGATGTCGGCGCAGGCGCGAATGTCGGCGCGGGGACAATTACCTGCAACTATGATGGATATTTCAAATATCAAACTGTAATCGGGGAAGGTGCCTTCATTGGCAGCAATACAGCGTTGGTGGCCCCTGTCAAAATTGGGCGGGATGCAATTGTTGGTGCGGGCAGTACTGTAACTCGTGATGTTGGAGATGGTGAACTGCGACTGGTACGCGCTGAACAATCGGTCAAACCGGGATGGGCGGACCGCTTTCATGACGCGATGCGTAAAAAAAAGGCCGAGAAAAAGTGAATCGGATATCAATCATTGTTCCCTTATATGAAGTGATCCTGACAAAGCATCCGGACGGGCGGGAGATCGCTACACGAAATGCAAAGTATTTTCAGGCATGCATGCCTCGCCTTTGAAACTCCCCTAATCTATTAAATCGAAAGCTTGAATTCATGTGCGGAATAATTGGAATTGTTGGCAATGCAGCCGTGTCGGATCGGTTGGTCGACGGGCTTAAGCGCATGGAATATCGCGGTTATGATAGCGCGGGTGTGTGCACGGTGTTTGACGGCCAACTGGAACGCAGGCGCGCCGAAGGCAAGCTGGCCAACCTGGTCACAGTCTTGAAATCTGACGATGCACCCGGAAACATCGGGATTGCGCACACACGTTGGGCAACGCACGGTGCACCGACAACCAGCAATGCGCATCCGCATGCGACAGGCGAAGTGGCATTGGTGCACAACGGGATCATCGAGAATTTCAAATCTCTGCGAGACGGCCTGATAGCGCGAGGTCGCACCTTTGAAAGCGAGACCGATACCGAGGTCGTCGCGCATTTGCTGAGTGAAAAGGTGGAAGCCGGTGCCTCTCCGGCAGACGCGGTGAAAGCCGTTCTGCCGACGTTGCGCGGTGCATTCGCTCTAGCCATTGCCTTTCGCCAGCATCCCGATTTCCTCATTGGAGCAAGGCTCGGATCGCCACTTGTGGTTGGCTATGGTGACGGCGAGACATATCTGGGTTCTGATGCGCTTGCATTGGCGCCTCTGACACAGAAAATTGCCTATCTTGACGAGGGCGACTGGGTCATCAT
Source organism: Sphingorhabdus sp. (assembly GCA_049663505.1). GTDB lineage: Bacteria > Pseudomonadota > Alphaproteobacteria > Sphingomonadales > Sphingomonadaceae > Sphingorhabdus_B. Next base: position 2,973 of record JBATDO010000273.1, on the reverse strand, counting down.
CTCACACAGTGGTGCCGAGATCTTTGATAAGGATAATAACCCGGTTACGCGTGAAATTACCACTTCTGGAGTGTCGGCAGCAGCAATCGAGAAGGGCAATTATCGGCACTTCATGCAAAAGGAGATATTCGAGCAACCCACCGTGGTGGCCCAGACACTGTCTTCATATATACGCCCGCTCGAGCAGCAGGTTGCCCTGCCACAAATGGATTTCGACTTGCGCACGATCAAGCGCGTAACGATTGTTGCATGCGGAACGAGTTTTTACGCTGGTATGGTCGCCAAATACTGGTTCGAGAGCTTCGCGCGCGTGCCTGTTGACCTCGATTTTGCATCGGAATTCCGGTATCGGGATCCCGTTTTGGAGACAGGCGGGCTTGCGTTGTTCATTTCGCAATCCGGCGAGACCGCCGACACTCTGGCAGCGCTTCGCCATGCCAAGTCGGCAGGCCAAAAAATTGCAGTGGTCGTTAATGTTCCCACAAGTTCGATGGCCCGTGAAGCGGACCTGCTGCTTCCAACGCATGCCGGACCCGAAATCGGCGTTGCATCGACAAAGGCATTTAGCTGCCAACTTGCCGTTCTTGCAGCGCTTGCCGCGCACCTCGCGGTGGTAAAAGGCAGAATGACGCGCGCCGAAGAGCAGGAAGTGGTGAAGCATCTGACCGAAGCTCCAGCTGCAATTAACGCAGCCCTTGCCCATGATGACGACATCGCCGCTATGGCGCACCTTATCGCACCTGCACGCGATGTCCTGTACCTGGGGCGTGGGCCAGATTATCCGCTTGCACTTGAAGGTGCGCTCAAACTCAAGGAAATTAGTTATATCCACGCGGAGGGCTATGCATCGGGCGAGATGAAGCACGGCCCGATTGCGTTAATTGATGAATCGGTTCCAGTCATAGTTCTTGCCCCCTCAGGCCCATTGTTCGAAAAGACCGTGAGCAACATGCAAGAAGTCCGCGCACGCGGAGGAAAAATCGTTCTGATTTCAGATGCGGAAGGGATCGCCGAAGCCGGGGAAGGCTGCATGGCAACGATCGAGATGCCCAGTGTTCACCCACTCATCGCGCCACTCGTTTATGCAGTGCCAGTTCAACTGCTTGCATATCACGTAGCGGTCGCCAAGGGGACTGACGTCGATCAGCCGAGGAACCTGGCAAAATCTGTGACAGTCGAGTAGAAGCGGCTAGGTCGTGCACGGGTGTAGTGAGACAATAGAGTTTTGCAGAAGACAATTAAGATTTGCAATTTTGCAAACCGTGACAATTAAGATTTGCAAAAAATTTATGGCGAGAATCGGACTAATTTTTAGTCGTTACAGGCATTTAGCTGGATAACAATATCCGCCTACTCAAAAAGCTTATCTCAAGTTTCGTGCAAACACTCTGAAATTTGATGCTGGTATTAACGGAAAAGCCCAAATTGCGGTTCCTGATCGAGTGCCGCGAAATGTCAGTTTTGTTGGACGTTGCCGACAGTCTTCTGTGGATGGCTCCTTTGCTCGGGTTTGCATGACAGCAACCCATCTTGGCACATAAATGCCGTGAGCGGGAGCCATCCACCTCATCCCCTTTTAGACTGAAATCGCCCTAAGCTGACGTCCGTTCACAGATCACTCTAACGGCCGCTACGATTGACCGTCTTGACGGTCCGGTTTCAGGAGCGCCAATCAGCATAGCAGACGTTTGGAGTGGCAAGCAGGCGTAATCGGTTTACCGCCGACTGCCCCGGGTATCTCAATTCCGCCGCGGTCCATTCCTTGGTTGTACCCCGGCGGCCCGCAATAGATTGGCACCGCGCCTATTACCCATATATCCTTGCAACTTCGGAATGTCTTTGTCTTGTGCGTCGTATCGGCATTTGGTCCGGTTGGATCATCACGTCTCGCTTGTTGCTCCGATTCGCCCGAACTTAATGGCGACAACATTCTGCACCATTGCTAAGAACTCTCAAAGGAGAGGGCGTTGACCAAATTAAAAAGCTGGTGTCATTGCACAAGCCAAACTATCCGGGCGAAGCAAGAACTTCACACCCTCGTGGCCAATGCCATGAATCAGGCGGAGGCGATTGACGCCATAGCGGGAGTCATGCCGGGTCATTACGCATCCGAGACGCGGATTGCCGACATCTTCGCTAGGCTCGGAAAGCACGCGTCGGCCGACTATATCCGTGACAAACTGCCGACGACTGCCACGCTCCGTTTCGGCGAGTTGGGCGAAATCCTCGCCGCCACCTATGTCGCTGACTATTCGCCCTATCAGAGCATCCGCAAGCTTCGCTGGAAGGATCATCGCAACATGGCGATGCGCGGCGACGATATCTTGGGGGTGCGCGTCGACGCGGCCGGACAGATGCGTTTCCTTAAAGGCGAGGTCAAAAGCCGGGGTTCGCTCACGACCGGTACGATTAAGGATGCCCGCAAAGCTTTAAAAGCATCGAGAAATCGCCCCTCGCCGCACGCGCTGGCTTCGATGGCGGACAGGCTCGACGAGACTGGCGACGCCGCGCTTGGCGCCCAGATCCTCGAGCATCAATATAAGCTCGGGATCAAGCTCGATCAAGTGACCCACTTCATCTTCACCTTCTCGGGCAATGATCCGCTCGCGCTTCTGCAGGCCGATCTCGCCGCTTATTCGGGGACCGTGCGCCAGCATGTCGTCGGGCTCCACATAAACGAACCGAATAAGTTCGTGGGCAAGGTTTACCGCAAGGTCATCGCGAATGGCTGATGCGCCGACGATCGTCGCGCAGATCGAGGAAGCGCTCACCCCCGAGTTTCGCGCCTCGCTTCTCGCCCGCGGGCAGGCACGATCAATGATATGGCGAGGCGGCGAGCTGCCGGCCGATTCCCCAGAATTCTCGCCCAATTTGAGCTATGATCTTTTGTCCTATGGGTTTGCCCTCATCACCCAAGGATTGCAGCTCCTCGATCTCGGCGAGGAACGGGACGCTGCCAGAAAGGCCTTCGAG
>JBATDO010000272.1:0-2208 GCA_049663505.1 Sphingorhabdus sp. | reverse complement strand
GGGGGAGACAAGTTTTGGAAGGTCGATGGAGAGTATCATGTCATTCGGTGCGCGTGTTCGAGTCCTTTTAACTGCTCGTCTTTTCGCTTGACGCTTGGAGATCTTGGCAATCGGCATTTTGGAGAGTTTTCGAGACGATGGGCCGAACAAAAATGCCCGGCGCGATGTGCGTACGGCTGACGTTATGACAATAGCCATCTTCGCCAAAGTGCAGTGCGCGGGTAGGCAAAAAATTTGGCACGATCACTTATTCGAGGTGCGCCTGGGCAAGCTTCGATTTTTAAGCAATTGCTTGTTCGTATACGTGGTTTGAAGAAGCCCTGATCGGCTCGCTCAGGATCCGATGATTTTCAATTCTTTCATAACTCGGATTACTACCTGGTCCAGGTGGACTATAGACACGGCGCTGCGCTCACCTTGCGATGTACTGAAAAGCTGTGCAATGGGGATCCCTTGACCAGACGGTGCTGGTACGATCCGTGCACCTGTATCCTTTCGCCAAAGCAGCAATGTGTCAAATCCATCCTTGAAAAGATTACCGGACAGCCTGGTGAGACCTGCATCGTTAGACATTGCAGTATTGCCGAAATCTGTAAAAATCGTAGCAGCTTCTATTGCAAGGCGAGGAGATACCCCCTGTGACCAGAGCTCATATGCAATCGCCAGGCGGATAGCGCCACGCAAGGAAAGCCTGCTTGTCGCGCCCGCAACAACTGCCTTGCCTTCTCCCTCATGCCACTGAAATATGCCGCGCACAAAATAGTCTCGCAGCGTTCCAAGATGCCAACCGGTCGCAATAGCGACCTCACGCAGTTTAAACGTCGGAGTATCGGCATCCATTTCTTGGTCTTTCGCATATTGTTACAGACATGCAAATAGCTTAAGTATTTACATTAGCTAATGTCAAGCTAAAGTGTATGCATAAGGTATTTTGACTGGAACCATATGTGGTCTATCTCCGTTCAGCGCCGGGATTGCCCGATGACTGAATGTGGGGGCCGCATTGGATGGCGACACCACAGGCAAGGCGGTCACACATCGAGACAGGCGCGGAAATCGGAAAAAAGAGAAGGTGCGCATAGATGCGTAACCTTTTGAATTGACATGTTGCCGTGCTGACTGGTTTACGGTCACATACAATTGGAAATTCCGATTTACCAAGCCACTTGGAACACCAATATGCGAATTGATGGATGGAAATCGGTTGCTGCCTATTTTGGCAAAGAGAGATCAACAGTCATTCGCTGGGCCTCCGAGCGACACATGCCTGTGCATCGGATACCTGGTCAAAAGCGAAGCGGTGTATATGCGTTGAGTCACGAACTTGACGAGTGGCTGCGCATTGCCAATCCTGAGAGCGAAGATCGTATTCCTGTTGCAGGCGAGGCCCCACACGGGTTTTCACTGGGAACGAGCCTTGAACGCATGAGCACTGTGGCGCGAAGATACCGCACCCGGATAGTGATAGCAGCATTAGTGCTGGGCTTGTTTGTCATAGGTCTAGGAGCATTGTCGCAGGGTGCCTCGCAAAACGACGCGGACAATCAGCTGCCTCGTGATCGTCGGGTTGCGGCCTTGTATCTGGACGCCAGGTCAGACTGGGCTGAACGAAGTCAGCCGTCAATTGAACTTGCGATCGAGAAACTCAAGAAAGTCGTCAAGCTGGCCCCAGATTTTGCACCTGGCTATGCTGCTCTTGCCGATTGTTATGTTCTTGCCCGGGAATTCGGTTCACTCGAGGATGGAGAGGCTTTTCCAAAAGCGCAATCCGCGATCAAGATCGCGTTGCGGATGGATCCGACAAATTCAGATGCTCTGCGGGTAAAGGGATTTGTAGAATATTGGTGGAATGGCGATGCCAAAATGGCTTTGGACAATTTTAGAGCCGCCCTTCGCAATGGAGGTTCTAGTGCACAGACCCATTTCTGGTTGGGTAACGTCCTTGTTGACGGCGGTGACTACACCGAGGGCATTGTCCAGTTGAACAAGGCAAGATTGCTCAATCCAAATTCTCCTGCGGTCGACACAGACCTCGCTTGGGCACACTGGTCCTCGGGCAACAGGGAGCTGGGCAAGAAAATGATGGAAAAGCTCGCCGTTAAATATCCGAATTTGGCAACCATACATGACTATTTATCGGTCATGTACTTGGAGGACGAAAACCGCGAGGGTTTCATTGAAGCTAGTCGCCACCTTGCTGAATTGAGA
>JBATDO010000271.1:0-1890 GCA_049663505.1 Sphingorhabdus sp. | reverse complement strand
TTCGGCCTCACCCAAAGCTCAGCGGCAGGTATCAGGTTGTCTACGGCAGGCGCAGACTTGCAGCTATCCGGGGCCTGGGAACACCCGTCAAGGCACTGATCCGCACCCTGTCTGATGAAGAGGCGGTGCTGGCCCAGGGACAGGAGAACAACGTCCGCAAGGATCCGTCCTTCATCGAGAAAGCCCTTTTTGCGGGCGATCTGGAAGACGCAGGCTATGACGCCCGCGTGGTTCAGGACGCGCTAAACGTTAACCGCAGCCATACTTCGCATATGCGCAAGGTGCGCGAAGCATTCCCGCGAGAAGTACTTGAGCGCATTGGCGCGGCTCCGTCGATCGGATGGAAACGCTGGTACGAACTCGCTGTGACGGTTCTCGAGAGGAAGATTAACGTCCTTTCAGTCCACCCTGATCCTTTTCTCGACGGATCGACCTCGGACGAAAGATTTGCGGCCTGGATAAAGGCTCTTCCGTTGGCGGAAACGACGAAACAAGAGCGAGCGGAGAAGGGGAAATCGACCCTCAAGATCAAAGCGCAAGACGGCTCAGCACTTGGGGAGATTGACCTTACCAGAGGCACGTTAGGCTTCCGGCCATCAGCCCGGCACCGTGATTTCGCGAGCTGGCTCCACACTAACGCCGATCCCGTGTTTCGGCGGCTGCACGAAGAATTCCTCAGCCAGTCGGCGAAGAAGGACTGACGGAATGCAACGAAAACAACAGAGGAGCAGTGACGGAAAAGGATAGGCCTCCCGAATGGAAACCACCCGGAAGGCCCGCGCACAGCACAGGGCGCCAACCCTGACAATGCTCATCTTCTAGCAAGAGCAGACTAGCGCAGGCCCGAATCACACGCAACATCGCTTCGCGGTGATCGTATCTCTTTTATCCTTTTTCTGGAGAGAGACGGACACAAACGAGCATGGCTGCACGGTCTTCACTCGGCTGACCCGAGCATTCCGCTGATAGAACCATGGAACACATCATGTCATCGCCCGTGCTGCGGCACGTTCGGCGCACGAATAATTATAACCAGAAAGACCCTCTTGCAGAGGCGCCAAAGAGGGCTCACGACGCACGCTGGTCGCTTCTGGACCTGGTGCGCCGCAGCCGCAAACACCTTGGCTTGCGAGACCGCGACATCGCCGTTCTGCGAGGTCTCCTGTCGTTTATTCCGTCATCAGCAGCCCCAGATTCACTCGTTGTCTTTGCCTCAAACCGAGTGTTGATCGAGCGTTGCGATGGGATTGATGAACGCACGCTCAGACGCCGACTGGAGCACCTGAGAACGTGCGGTTTCATCGCACGACGGTCGAGCCCGAACGGAAAGCGATACCAGGTGCGCGACGATACTGCAGACGTGAGGCTAACCTACGGGATCGACCTATCGCCCCTGTTCGCCATCCGCAATCATCTCACCGCTCTTGCAGAGCAATGTCTGAGAAACGAGATCCGGACTAAGGCATTGCGCTCGGTAATCCGGGACATTCTCTACCACCACGCCGCATGCATTCAGCCCGAGTTGGCAGAACACGCAAGTCGCTCCATTCGCCGTTCCCTGTCCTGCGACCAACTAGACGAAATCGTGAAGCAACTTCAGGCGGAACTACCGACGACAACTACTCCGGACACTATTGTCACCGCTGTTTTGACCGTCAGCGACAGCCAAAATGACCGGCACATTCAGAGTTCAAAAAAAGAAAACTATGAATCTGAACGTGCGCGGAAAAAACAGAGCCCAGAGAATCCGGCCGCTACACCGAGTAGCTGCGAAAACGATGAGAGTAGCGACATAACTGTGGCCGAATGCATGGCACTAGCCAAGAATGCTGCTGCTTTTGCTATGGCGCCAGCTCAGGACTGGAATGATGTCGTACGCCTCTCTGACAC
>JBATDO010000270.1:0-4394 GCA_049663505.1 Sphingorhabdus sp. | reverse complement strand
AGCACTTCGCCCCTGCGCGCGACATAGAGCTTTTCCAACGTCACTGGATGAAAATAGGCCTCGACACGGTCACCTTCTGGTGTTGTGCCATATACCTCGTAACAACCGCCATCTACCTTCGACTTGCGCACGGTCCAGCCTTCCTTGGTTAGCTTTGAAGTCAATGTCTCCTGGGACTTCCAACCCGATTGTGGTCCAGCTTTGCAGGTCATCACCCCGGTCGCTGCGGCTGGAGTCGAGGCAAAGGAAATGGCAACAGCCACGCCGATTGTGAGGGGAGAATTAAAACGCATTGATCATGCTCCTTTGTGGTTGGGTTTGATGGACAGGAATAAACGGGCCAATGACAGTGCTGCCAATGGGATGAAATGAAAGAGCGCCGGTCCAAGATTATTGTGGATGAATATCCAGTGGACAAGGACCAGCAGTGCCGCTGGATACACCAAGCGCTGGAGTCGTTTCCAACCAGTCTTCAGCGCGCGCATCGAGGCATCGTTGCTTGTTGCCGCCAACGGCACGAATAAAAGCATGGCGCCCCAGCCGGTCCAGATTCCAAGGGCCCAGAATTCGGCAAGGATGTCATCAAGATTGCCCATGTCGATTACATAGAAAACGAGATGGAGTGCCGCATAGCCAAATGCCGCGACTCCGAGCGAACGCCGCCTTTGCACGCACCAGACAAGCCAACGCGCAGGACCGAGCAGCGCGAGGAGCGGACCGAGCATCATCGCGAGAACCATGAAACGCGCAGACCATTCCCCGGTGGGGTGAAGCATGTCCATAGCGTCAATCCGGCCAGACAAATATCCCTGCAGGATGAACACGCCCGGCGTACCCAGCAATATCCAAAAAACAAACTTATTATTGATAATGGCTCGCAACATCATGCTCCCCTAGTTGCTAGCCGATCCTTGCGCAATTACAAAAAGGCACCTGGCCGCATCTGCAGTTCCACTCGTCCACTCGTGTCGGGAATTTAACTTTTGATTAACCAAGTCCGTTTTATCCTGTCGCAATGTGGTTGAGACTTACCAAATCGGTTTTCCTGATGATGTCTATCTCCGCGCTTGCAGGGTGCGGCGGGCGCGCCGACGAAGCAGCAATCAAGGTCAGCTCTCCCGGCTTTTCAAATCCGGCCACGAAGCTCTGCCTGTCGACACTTAAATCGACTTCGGTGCGCTTTTCTGCGTTACCGAACCAGAGCTTTGGCGGCGGATGTCGTACGATCGACACTGTGAAGGTGATGGATTTTGGGACCGAGACGACCAATTTGGGCGCGATGACCTGCCCGCTTGCATCAAACTTCACCGCATGGGCAAGGCATGCCGTTCGCCCGTCAGCAAAACAGTATCTGGGTTCAGACCTTGTACGGATCGAGACTATGGGAACCTATAGTTGCAGGAATGTAAACGGTGGACGTTCGGGCACGCTTTCGCAGCACGCTTATGGCAATGCCATCGACATTTCGGCGTTCATCCTCAAGGACGGTCGCCGGATATCAGTACTCAAAGGATGGCGCGGCAGCCCACAGGAGCAAGGATTCCTCAAGCGATTGCACCAATCAGCATGCAAGCGTTTCGGCACTGTCCTTGGCCCTGATTATAACAGTGCGCACGCCAATCACTTCCACTTTGACATGGCGCAATCAACGAACAATGGAACTTCCTACTGCCGATAAGGCTGGAATTTGGCCTATATCCAGCTAAAGCCCCTCAATGACCAAAAAAGATGTATCAGACCGCCGTTTTTACAAAGCAAAGCAAGAAGTGGATTTTGCAGAACGGCAATTGTCCACACCACAAACCCAAAGTAAATCCTACCGCCTGGCCTTCCAGGACACCGAGTTTCTCCTGCGTGAAGAGTTACGCCCGGTCAGGTTCCAGCTTGAACTTTTAAAACCCGAAATGTTGCTCGATGAGGCCGGTGTCGCCTCTACAATAGTGATTTACGGATCTGCGCGTATTCCCGAACCAGAAAAGGCGCAATTGCTTGTGGAAGCTGCGACCGACGATCGCTCCAAGATCATCGCCCAGCGGCTGATGGACAAATCGCGCTTTTATGAACAATCGCGCCGATTGGCACAGCTCGCAAGCACCTGCGGCATCAAGGATGACGATGGGAACAGGCATTTTGTCGTGTGCTCGGGCGGCGGCCCCTCGATCATGGAAGCTGCCAACCGGGGTGCACATGATGTCGGCGCGGAATCAGTCGGCCTCAACATCGTTCTGCCACACGAGCAGGCGCCAAATATCTACGTGACACCTGGGCTCAGTTTCCAGTTTCATTATTTTGCGTTGCGTAAAATGCATTTCCTGCTGCGGGCACGTGCAGTCGCCGTGTTCCCGGGCGGATTTGGCACCTTTGACGAGTTTTTTGAACTTCTCACCCTAATTCAAACGGGCAAGATCGCACGCATGCCGATATTGTTGTTCGGCCGTGAATTCTGGGAACGCGTGGTGAATTTTGAAGAGCTAATGCTTGAAGGTGTCATCAGCCCACCCGACCTCGATTTGTTCAAGTTCGTTGAGAGCGCCGAGGAAGCTTGGGCGGAAATCTACGCCTTTTATGACTTGGAGCCTTGCTGACCCCAAGTTGACAAGGCGATTATTTCTGGGCCGCTAGATATTCGATCAATGTCTTGCGTTCAGCAGCATCGCTGATTCCAGCAAACATCATCTTCGTTCCTGGCACGGACTTGGCCGGGGATGAAAGATAGATGTCGAGGGTTGCTTCGTCCCAGATTCCGCCTTTTGAAGCCATTGCTGTTGAATAAGCAAATCCCGGAACCACGCCGACTTTGGCTCCAACGATACCGTGCAAGTTCGGTCCGATCCCGTTGCGCCCGGCTTCTTCAACATTGTGGCATGCCGCGCATTTCTTGAAAATTGCTTCGCCAGTCTTGGCTACCGCAACAGTCGCTTCAACAGCGGGCGTTTCGACTGCAGGAACGGCTGCTGTCTCACTTGTATCAGGAGCCGGTTCACTTCCGCCGCATGCAGCGATGCAAAGCGCCAGTCCAGCCACGATTCCGGTGCGGACGATCATTTCGCACCAACAGGTGCAGCAGATGCATCAGCAGGGACGGGTGATTCGCCTTCTGCTGCTTTACCTTCTTCTGGTTCCGGCTCGGCGCCTGGCGCTGGTGCTGCGGGAAGTGGAAGATTTGATCCTTGCGAATTGATGTAGAGCAGGACTGCTGCGCGCTCTTCGGGGTTGCCAAGACCAGCAAATGTCATCTTGTTGCCCGGCGCATATTTTTTCGGGTTAGTCAGCCACTCGTTCATGGTCTCAAAGGTCCAAGTCCCGCCCTTGGTCTTGAGCGCATCCGAATAAGCAAATCCTGCATGGCCAGCAGCGGGTTTTCCAAGCACGGCATTCAGATTCGGGCCTATTCCGTTTGCACCACCAGGAGCAATCGTGTGGCAGGCAACGCACTTCTTGAAGATGGCTTCGCCTTTTGCGACATCGGCGGCAGCGAGTAACGTAGCGATCGGAACTGCGGCTGCGCCGCCGCCTTCGCCTGCTTCAACGCCCTGGATCGCATAACCTTGCTTTCCCTCTTCAGGCACCTCGGCATGAAAATACATCCCCGAAGCAATGCTGAAGCCCAGCGCTGCAATGCCTCCAGCCAAAACCCATCCAGCTATTGTGTTGTTGCGATCGTCCATTGATTATCTGCCCTGATATGCGTTTACGTGCACGCGACCTGTGAAGCCGCCAGATTCCCTCGCCCCTCTAATCCGGCTTAAGGGGCCGTGCAAGTAAGGAAATCCAGTCTTGCCCGATATGTTTCCCTCGCCTATCGACGCGCCATTATGGAAAGCTATCCCGCGCTCGCATTGACCCAAGTCAAGGAAATGGCGGCTGTTGCCGCAAAGGACCCTGCGCGCGCCATGGCGTTTCAAGGCGCACCCGGTGCAAATTCGCACTTGGCAGCCCTTGAATTTGACCCTGAATGTGTACCTTTGCCGTGCTTTTCTTTCGAAGACGCAATCGACGCGGTAAAAGACGGGACCGCCGCACGTGCAATCATTCCTATCGAGAATTCATTACATGGGCGTGTTGCTGACATCCACTTCCTGCTTCCCGAATCCGGTTTAAGCATAATTGCCGAGTATTTTATGCCGATTGAGCATTGCCTGATGGCCAAGTCAGCCAGTGCAACGCTTACAACAGCAATGAGCCATCCGCAGGCGCTCGGGCAATGTCGCCATTACCTGCGCGAACACGGCATAATTCCTGTGGCCTATGCCGATACAGCTGCCGCTGCAGCGTTCGTGGCCGGCAGTGACGATTCTGGTGCAGCGGCAATAGCACCCAGGCTTGCCGCCGACCTCTATGGATTGGAGATGGTTAATCAAGGCATCCAGGATGCTGACCACAACATGACACGG
>JBATDO010000269.1:0-6514 GCA_049663505.1 Sphingorhabdus sp. | reverse complement strand
GGCGTGCGAAGCATCTTGTATGGGTCTTTCGCCTGCGGGAGGCTCGAGAGATCAAATTGAACTGTCGTGCGCACCTTGCCGGCTCGCGCTTTACGCTCTTCGGCCATCTCGAAGGGCAACTTGCGATCGGCCTTCAAGATCAGCAGGGCATTAGACAGGTCCGGCTTCACGTCGACATCAAGCCAGCGTGCCAATATCTTGGTGTCCACACACCAGCCTTCGGGAACGTCACGAATATCAGTTGAACTGACCGTCTCGCTCTTGTTCACGATTTGTACCGTGCTGGATTCCCGGTCGAGCGTGAATGTCCGACTTTCCTCAAACAGCCAACCAGTTGCGCGGCGCGACTTCTTGTCAAGCCTGACGGGGAGATCAAATGCTATGATAACGTCCGCAAAATCGACGCATACACCACTGTCTGTCTGGTAACCACGCACCCCATCGCCGATCCTCCACTGTCCCACTCGGACGTCGAAGAGCAGGGCATCGTCTTCATTTGGTTGCCATAGCTGTGCACGCGCGGATGTGACCGGGATCACAAGGATCCCAGCCAAAACCGCAAATGCAGCCAGTGCCTTTCGGCAATTATGAAGGAATATATGCATCGACAAGCTGTTTGAAAGCCGGGCCTTTTTTCCGAGTGCTACGGAAGGACCGTGCGCACCTGGCTGATCAGGGCGCCACCGGCTTCCTCTGCCTCGTAATAGGAAATGATGACCTCGCCTTTCAGCTGTGCGGCAACCTCCACTGGCATCGGCAATGACACTTCGCGGCTCGCGATTTCAGGATATATTGCAATGCCCTTTGCGATGCTTATTGGCTCGGAAGCTCCGGCTTTTGTGACGTGGATTTCCCCGAATACCGACTTGTTGCCCTTGCGCGAAATGTCGAACACCAAAGTTGGTCCTTCGTTGTCGGATCCCATGCGTACGTTTGACAGAACAGCTGTTGCCTCGAGATTACCCTTGCGGACAATGACCGGGATACTGATCCCGTAGATGGGAATAAGCTGGATTTTCAGTCCTTGGGATACATCCTGTGATCCATCTGCTGCAGGTGTCTTGGGAATTGCCCTGAAGAGCATATGGGCACGATATTCGCCGTCGGGCAACGCCTCGGTCGGCTGGAGTCCGATCCGGATGGACTGGGGCTGGTTGGGCGGCAATGTCACACGCCGGGGTGCATAGCGAATCACCTCCAAAGCCGACTTTTCCTTTTCGCTTGCAGCTTCTGTCGCAACGTCCTCCAGTCGCCCGACAGCATTCATCCGGCGCAATTCAAGGGTTATACGGTAGGTTGCCTCCTCGTTGCCAATATTGTTGAGGATTACCTCTGTCCCGCGCCGGCCATCGAGAATTACGCGTGTAGGCGCGATCAGGAGGTCGCCGGCTGCATGAGCGGGCGCTACAATGGCCCCTGGCACCATAACAAAAGCGGTGGCTCCAAGAGCCGCTGGTCCGACAAATTTTCGGCATGCTTTTCCAAGCAGTTTGCGCATCGATATTCCCATCCATATTCAGCGCACGACCTTGAAGGCCGCACTGGTCCACTTATGGATCCTGCCAGAATATGGTTACCAAGCTGCTAAGATGTTGTTCCAGCGCACAAGAAACCCCCGGGAAGCATGGTTCCCGGGGGTTTCTTGCTATCTCAAGGGTGTCGTGTGGCGCTCTTGGCTATTATTGATAGTCAGCTGAAACGCTGTAGGTGCCTGTATAAGTACCAGCGGCCTGGTTTGCACCGACCGACAATGTACCGCCGACATAGAAGACCTGCGATGCACCGGTCGAGGTGAACGACGACATCGACGGGTTAAGCGTCAATGGCATTGTGTTGGCACCCGAGGACAACGTGGTCGAAGGTGCAACCGTGACAGCGACAACATATCCTGAAGTTGCACCACTTACGGTAAACTCACCGCGCTGGGCTGTGCCAACACAGGTAACGGCTGCAGAGCAAACGCGCGTATTTGAGTTGTTCGGCAAGGTAACGGTGCCAGAAGCCGCGCTCGATGCGGCAACGCCGAGGTCCATGGCAACATCCTGCGTCAGCTGAACAGCGGCAATGATATCGACTTCGGCAGTAGCGGTTTGGGTAGCGGCCTGCGCACCGGTCGAAACCATGGCTGCGACTGCGATCGCACCCATCAGTGCGATTTTTGACTTGTTCAACATATACTGGTCCTTCGTAACAAAAAGCAGATTTGGAATGCCCCACTGCATTCTCGCTCGCTTATGCCCATCAAATCATAAGGTTTTGCTTTTCGTCATGGTTAACACCAGGCGTCAAAAAGTCGGCTCACGGACACGACGGATTATTCGACATGTGCGAGATTCTGCGGATTTGCAGGCACGGATTTGCAGATAAAAGGTTAACGGCCGCCAAGATCGCCATTCGTGATCTTGTAAAATCTAGAATTTTTCGCCTGTCAGCCGTTGGCAAAGCATGTCCAGTTGATCAAGGCTGCCATATTCAAATGTAACGGCACCTGCCCCTGTCGCGTTCTTTTGAAGTATTGTAACCTTCAGTCCAAGAAGGTCCCCCAGGTGAGTTTCCACAGCGCGGATATCGGAATTGACAGGGTCGCTTCCACCCGAGCCTGTGCCGTGGGTTGCAGGAGCACGACCCTTCTTGACCAGCGCTTCGGTTGCCCTGACGGAAAGTCCCTGCTTTACAACGAGCAGCGCGTGTCTGACAGCGTCCTCGCTCCCGAGTAGCGCACGCGCATGCCCCATGCTGAGCTTGGCCTCGATCACCATTTCCCGAATTGAAATTGGCAAATCGAGCAGACGCATCATGTTTGCGACATGGCTGCGCGACTTGTGAACCAGTTCGGCAAGGGCTGCCGCGCTATGTCCAAACAGCTCGGTCAGCTTCTTATATGCTTCTGCCTCTTCTATCGGGTTGAGATCCTGCCGCTGGATATTCTCCAACAGCGCAATTTCAAGAGTTTCAGCGTCATCGAAATTTCGGATTATTGCAGGAACATCATGGATCTGTGCCCGTTGAGCGGCGCGCCAGCGACGCTCGCCTGCCACGATCTGGTATCCACCATCATGTGGACGAACGACAATGGGCTGGATTATTCCATGCCTTGAGATGCTTGCCGCGAGCTCGACCAGCTTTTCTTCAGCAAAATGCCGCCGGGGTTGGTCCGGATTGGGATGGATGTTGGAAATTGGAATGAGCGCAACGCCACCCTGCCCTGGTGCATTTGCCGAGATGCTTGCGGGTTGAGGCGCAACATCGCCGCGCAATGCCTCACCCAACAGTGCATCCAGTCCGCGTCCAAGACCCATTTTTTTGCGCAGCGGCGACTTTTCGACCGATTCGTCTGGCGGCGTCATGCGGCGAGCTCGCGTGCAGGCAAGCGACCGATAAGTTCGCGTGCCAATTTCATATATGCTTCCGAACCGCTGCACTTGTGGTCGTAAACCAAAGCAGGAAGCCCGTGGCTTGGTGCTTCGGAGAGACGAACGTTACGGGGAATGACGGTATCGAAGACCAACGCTCCAAGACAACTGCGAACATCATCAGCTACTTGATCGGTCAAGCGATTGCGTCTGTCAAACATCGTGAGCGCCACTCCCATGATCGACAGATCAGGATTGAACCGTTTCTGAATGCGTTCAACTGTCTGCAATAACTGACTTAAGCCTTCGAGTGCAAAAAACTCGCATTGTAGCGGCACCAGTACCGAATCAACCGCAATCATGGAATTAATGGTCAAAAGACCAAGAGATGGTGGACAATCGATAAGACAAATATCCCAGTCGCGTGTCGACTTCTCAAAAGCCGCCTGCAACCGGTGCGTACGATCTTCGAATTCCACCAGTTCGACCTCCGCTCCCGACAGGTCAACGGTTGCAGGAATTATATCAAGTCCTGGAATAAGCGTCGGGATGGCAGCATCGCTGAGCGATGCATCACCCAAGAGCAGGTCATAACTGCTGTGCACACGATCAACTTGCTTCAAACCGAGGCCAGTTGATGCGTTGCCTTGCGGGTCAAGATCAATAAGAAGGCAACGCCAGCCACTAGCCGCCAATGCCGTTGCAAGGTTGATGGCGGTGGTGGTCTTGCCAACCCCGCCTTTTTGATTTGCTATGGCAATGCGAATCATCTCATTTATGCCTTTTCGCCGCATGATCGGCTGTTTACGCGCGCTTTCCGATTAACTGACCAACCAATATCCCGGAATCTGCATCGGTGACGCTCGGCACGATATTGAAAACGCCAGCCCATTCGGCCTGAACCTCTTGCCATTCCTTAACCGCATTTCGGCCCTTTGGTAACAGCCAGTTTGTCTTATTTGTAGAAAATCGCGCCGCGAGCGCGAACAACCGCGATAAAGGTGCAAAGGCTCTGGCACTAATGACCGAATATGGGGCACTTTCGAGGCGTTCAAGCGGCATGCCAGCCACCTCGACCTGGTGCTCGAGGTCCAACAACGCGACGGCTCGCTGCAGATATTCAATCCGACGTCCACGCGATTCAACTAATGTCATGGGATGCCCACTGAGAAGCGCAACGATAATTCCAGGAAATCCAGCGCCCGATCCAAGGTCGATCCATCTTCCGTCAGAAGGGGTGTTTTCAGGCAATAACGTCAAAAGCTGGGCACTGTCGACGATATGGCGACTCCAGATGCTATCCAGTGTGGAAGCTGCAACAAGGTTTTGACTGGACGCCTCGTGCCGTAAAAATGCAATGAACGCCTCCAGCTTCTCCATTGTTTCACGTGAAACAGCAAAATTGGTCTCAAGCCAGCGGCGCGCCTCGATCTCGTTCATGCGGCCACGCTGATGGTTGTGGCACGCTTTGCATGCACTAATATGGCGGCTAGGGCAGCTGGCGTTACACCACGCACGCGGGCAGCGGCGGCCAGGTTCTCCGGTCGCGCAGCATCGAGACGTTCGACCATTTCGTTTGAGAGCCCAGCCACAGCCCTATAGTCCAAGCTGGAGGGAATATTCACACGCTCGTTTGCAGCTAGGTCACGAATTTCGGCGGCCTGGCGCTCGATATAAGGGGCGTAGCGACCGTCCTGTTCGATTTCAGAAACCAAGGAACTATCGCCGATATCCATCAAATCTGTTTCACGTGAAACAGCCAGCAGCTGGCGCACGTTGACGCTAGGATATCGCAGCCAGGCATATAAGGGCATTTTTCCGGCATCTCGCTTCACGTCGATTCCTGATCGAATCAGTCGATCAGCCGTTACCGGTAAATTCAGTTCTGTCTCCAGACCGGCTTTTTCCAACTGACGCCGCTGAAACATTTCTGTGCGCGCATCCCCGACCGCACCGACTTCGATCGCGAGTGGCGTGAGACGGGTCGCAGCGTTGTCGGCGCGTAGCCGCAATCGATATTCTGCACGCGCAGTCAACATACGGTAGGGTTCCGTCACGCCTTGCAATATCAGGTCATCAACCATCACGGCTATATAGCTGTTCGAACGATCGAGGGCTGGCATTTCTCTCCCCAAGACACTGCAAGCGGCCCCCATCCCTGCAACAAGACCTTGTGCCGCAGCTTCCTCATACCCAGTTGTCCCGTTGATCTGTCCGGCACAATAGAGACCGTCAATTCCGCGAACGGCTAACCGGGAATCGAGAGCGCGGGGATCGATATGGTCATACTCGACCGCGTAGCCAGGAACGACAATGCGACAATCGGACAATCCGTCCATGGACTGTACCATCGCTACTTGAACGTCTGTCGGGAGCGAAGTTGATATACCATTTGGATAAATCAGGTGACTATCCAACCCTTCGGGTTCGAGGAAAACCTGGTGGCCATCCCGGTCTCCGAACCGAAAAATCTTGTCTTCGATCGAAGGACAATAACGTGGGCCCTGGCCGGCAATCGCTCCTCCAAAAAGTGGTGACCGGTCCAGTCCGCCCCGAATGATGTCATGGGTAGACGTATTGGTTCGCGTAATCGCACAGGCCAACTGGGGAACGTGACGCCTCGAGGTCATCGCGGACATCGTCCAGTCCCCGTCATCTGATGGCTGCCTATCGAGGATTGACCAATTGATCGTTCTTCCGTCCAGTCGAGGAGGCGTGCCTGTCTTGAGACGCGCAATGGGCAAGCCACTCTTTCGGATTTGTTCTGCAAGTCGCAAGGCCGAATTTTCGCCTATACGTCCACCAACCAATCGCTCTTCCCCGCGAAATAGCTTGCCACCAAGAAACGTACCTGTTGCAAGGATCACGGCCGGACTTCGCAATTCTGTCCCGTCAGCCAGGACAAGGCCAGCTATTTTCGTGTCACCATGCCCTGCAAACAGCAATGCAGCTACCTCGCCCTCGATAATTTGTAGCCAGGGAGTAGATGCTAGCTGGCGTTGTATCGAGGCCTTGAAAAGCTTGCGATCTGCCTGCGAACGCGGACCCTGAACGGCTGCACCTTTCGACGCATTAAGCATGCGATAATGAATTGCTGCATCATCTGCGGCGCGGGCAATCAATCCATCAAATGCGTCGACCTCGCGAACGAGGTGCCCCTT
>JBATDO010000268.1:0-3866 GCA_049663505.1 Sphingorhabdus sp. | reverse complement strand
GCACGACGGTCATTCCTGCGATACAGCATCGAAAACGACACCTATATTGATCCTGGTGCAGCGACATGCGCCAGCCTTGCCGGCCTGAACCGTGGCTCGACGATTTACACATCGCGGCCTCGTTACGGCGATTTCGATCCAGTTCTCGATGACTACGGCCCCGGCTTTTACTGCGGGAGTAAGGCCTCAATCGGCTACGGGACGATCATCTCGGGGCGAAAGGGGTTCAACAGCTTCGGAACAATGTCTTACGAGCTATCGGATAATGCCAAACTTTTTGCCGATTTCCAGCTTGGTATCAGCAAAGTCCGGTTGATGTATGATGTCACGAGTTGGGCATTTGAAAGTTCTTCGAGCAGTTCGGATAACAGCTTTTATAATGCATTTGACGATACGATCGATGACTGGTCGCGCCAGTTTTCGCCGGAAGAAACCGGAGGTTTCCAACTGCAAAAGAACAAGCAAACGACATACAGCATAACGCCGGGGATCCGCGGAACACTTGGCGGCGTTTGGAATTATGAGCTGTCGTTCAACTATAGCCGCTACAAGTCGATTGTAAGCTGGCCCCAAATCGTCAACAGCAAGGCGATAGATTTTTATCTCGGACCACAATTGGGCGTAGACGCCGACAGCGGCTATCCTATTTTTAACGCCGATCCAGCCAAGCTATACACAGCGCTGACACCTGCCCAATATGCCAGCATTTCAGCCGACACCGTTTACAGACCCGCCAGCTGGACGAGCAATTTGCAAGCAACGGTCAATAATAAGGAGTTGTTTCAACTTCCTGCGGGGCCCGTCGGTTTTGCCGTTGTCGCTGAGTATGGGAAGCAAGGATATGACTTAAATCCCGATCCGTTGGCGCTTACCGACTATTATTTCAGCTGGAAGGATAGCGACGGAGCCGGGAAACGAAGCCATGCCGCTCTTGGCGGAGAATTGCGCGTTCCGGTTTTGGATTTTATAACTTTATCCGGTGCAGGACGTTTTGATACGTTCTCCTTTGCAAGTCGAAACACGAGCAAGTTTACGTATAACGGCGGAATTGAAATTCGGCCTGCAAATAGTTTGCTGTTTCGTGCGGCCTACGGAACCGCATTCCGAGCACCTGACCTACACTATGTTTTTACCGGCCCAGGCAACGTCTCCAGCAGTGTCGACGATTATTACCTCTGCCGAACCGATGAGCCCGACGAAGATATCGGCGACTGCAGCTACTCGGGCAGTGGTGTCGTGGTCAATCGAACCGGCAATCGCGATCTGAAATCGGAAACGGGCAAAACACTGACGGCGGGCGTCGTATTCTCGCCATCCAGCCGGCTTCACCTTTCAGTCGATTACTTCCAGGTGACGCTTGACAATCAAGTGGATGATTTGAGCATTGATCAGATAGCGGAAGATGAAGCTGATTGCCGGATAGGTACAACTGCTAACGGTACAGCAGTGAGTATTACGTCACCAACCTGCCTTGATGCGATCGCTCGGGTATCGCGTTTCACGAGCGGCGGTTTGGCGGGTCAGATTTCATCTATCCGAGTCAATCCGATTAACATTGCCCGCGAAAAAACCAGCGGCATCGACATCGCATTTCGCGGAAGCATCCCAACTTCAATTGGCACTTTCTCGGCTTCGCTGGGGCATAGCCATGTCTTCAATCACCGCTTCCAGCAATATCCCGGAGACCCGGTCATTGAGAAATTGGCTGTCGATAGCGGCTATTATCTCCCACGTGACAAATCGTCCGGAAGCCTGAGCTGGGAGAATGATGGTCTGCAATTAACGGTTTCCGGGACGCGACTTGGGAAGCTGCCGAACTTTGACGAGGATGCTTTCATCAAAGCGAGCTATTTGTTCAATGCCACCCTACAATATGACTTCACCGATCATCTGCGTGGTTCGCTAACCGTCCGAAATCTGCTGGATGAGTTGCCGGTCAAAGACCCCACATGGTCAAGCTACCCTTATTATAACGCAAGCTGGTTTGACAGTGTCGGTCGAAGCGTCTTTCTGCAGCTGACCTATAAATTGGGAGGGTCTTCGCTGTAGATTGCGGAGCGGGGCATCGGACTGCGGGTGGGTGGCTATTTCAGTGTCGCGAATAGCGCCCGCGCAGGATGTCTTCAGGAATTAGCTCCTCACCATGTACGGTCAGACAGGTGGCGTCGTTAAAAAGACGGACGAGTTGAAAATGCCACCATCCAGTAAGGGGGGTTGCGCAGACAAGGAAAATAAGAATAGGGTAGCAATGATAGCTTCTGGGTTTACTGTGGGCATTCTTATGAGTTTGAACTGGAATACCGAAAGCGTGAGCGCGGTTTTTGCCGCTTTGATCGCTTCGGCATTTGGCGTCTTTTTCGACAGCGGTAGAAACCGAAAATGATCAAACCATCTAAAGCAACAGCTGGAAATCAAACGCGCTATCGAAAGGGAACTCGCAAAGCTAGTCGAATTGAGGTGGAGATAGATAATGGTAATGGGAGTTGGCAAAAGTTCAGTGTTGTCAATTTATCCCAACAAGGCTGTAATCTTGACTCTGTCGAACGGAAATTTCGGATCGGTGAGTCCCTGTCTATTAAATTTGCAGAAATGCCCCGTTTACGAGGCAGCGTTCGTTGGGTTCGAGATGGCGAAGTTGGAATAGAGTTTAATGTTTCGCTATCGGCAGAAATAGTCGAGGCGATTACGCGATCGGCCTGAATGGGGTCACTTTTCCTGCTAAGAGAACAGCAGCGATTTGATTTCTTAAATTTCAAAGATGCAGCCTGTGCACCGGATGAACGAATGGCAGCTTACCGCCATCCCGCCTTTCAAACCGGATGAGGTGGATGGCTCCCGCTCACGGCATCAATGTGCCAAGGTGTGAAGGCCGTCAGGCGTTCACGAGCAAAAGGAGCCACCCGTCATGGAGATTAGCACGATCGGCCTCGATTTGGCCAAGAACATTTTTCAGGTTCACGGTATTAATTCGCAGGGCGAACCAGTCGTCCGCAAGGCGCTGCGACGATCGCAGATGCTGCCGTTCTTTGCGAAGATCCAGCCTTGCCTTGTTGGCATTGAAGCATGCGGCACTTCGCATCACTGGGCTCGCGAGCTTATGAAGCTCGGGCATGAAGTGCGGTTAATGCCGCCGGTTTATGTGAAGCCCTACGTGAAGCGTGGCAAGAATGATGCCGCTGATGCCGAAGCGATCTGCGAGGCAGTGACCCGACAGACGATGCGGTTCGTGCCCGTCAAGTCGCGCGAGCAGCAGGCCGCGCTATCACTCCACCGCGTGCGTAGCCTGCTGATCAGGCAGCGCACGCAGCTGATTAACATGATGCGCAGTATGCTTGCCGAGCTCGGCATTGCGATCCCGATCGGAATCGAGAAGGCGCTGCAGGTGGCGCGGCGGATCGTCGACGGCGAGGCTGAGCTCGACCTGCCTGGCGAAGCGCAGAACGTCGTTGCTCTGCTGGCGGATCATGTGCTTCAGCTTCACGCCAAGTTGCGGAAGATGGATCTACGCCTCGCCGCCCTGCAGCGGAGCGATGAGACGGCGCGCCGTCTGGCGACCATCCCCGGCATCGGACCCGTAGGAGCGACCGCGCTCGCTGCGTCGGTGACCGACCCAAGCCAGTTCACCTCCGGGCGCCAGTTCGCCGCCTGGCTTGGGCTGACGCCGCGACAGAGCTCGAGCGGCGGCAAGGAACGCTTGGGGCGAATCACCAAGATGGGTGACAAGTATCTGCGGCAGCTTCTGATCGTCGGCGCAACCGCGCTGGTCCGATACGCCAGGGAGAAGCCCGATACGGTCGATCCGCGCTTCATCGCCTTGTTGGCGAGAAAGCCTGCGCGCGTCGCCTCGGTCGCCATCGCCAACAAGA
>JBATDO010000267.1:0-5463 GCA_049663505.1 Sphingorhabdus sp. | reverse complement strand
TTTAATGGAGGCACTTGAAAGCGATGTCGCATTCCACCCATCTCACATGCTTTGACCACAAGGGATATCGTGCATGGAGAGTGAAGATGATCTCGGGCTATGGTTGGGAAAGGCATCAGCCGACCGCAGTGCTTCGGCGTCGCATATGCTCGCGGTCGCGCAAAAGATGGGCGGTGGCGGAACACCGCGCGGTCGTCTGTTTACAGGGCAGCGCATTGGACGAGGAGCCGGGATCGGACGCTTGCTGCGTTCTTCTCCCGCCAGTGCGGGCATTTCCGCGCGGCGCGTGGTCGTGCAAACGCGGATAGCGAAGTTGGCAGGAAGAGGGATGCAGGCAGCCGCGCAGCATCTTCGATACCTCCAGCGCGACGGCACGACGCGGGACAATGGTCGTGGTTTCCTATATGGACCGAGCTTGCAGGAAGTACCCAGCCGCGACTTTCTGGAGCGAAGTTCGGGAGACCGCCATCAATTTCGCATCATTGTGGCGGTCGCAGATGGTGCCGAATATCGAGACCTGCAACCACTGGCTCGGCGGCTCATGGAACAGGCGGAAGTCGATCTCGACACGGCACTCGACTGGGCCGCTGTTGACCATTTCGATACCGGGCGCCCGCACACCCATATTGTCCTGCGCGGCGCGGACGATCGGGGGGACAACCTCATTATAGCCAGGGAATATCTGTGGCATGGACTTCCGGCGCGCGCAGCCGCGCTTGTGGAACTCGATCTTGGACCAGGAAGCGACGCCGAAATCACTGCCCGCCTGGCACATGAAATTGCGGAGGAACGTTACACCCGGATCGACCAAATATTGCTTGGTGAACCTGGCAGCAACGTGAATATTGACCCATCTCATGACGACCCCCAACAACATGCCGCGCGCATGGGAAGGTTGCGCACACTTGAAAAAATGGACCTGGCGATCCAGCAAGAGGATGGCCGTTGGACGGTCGATCCCGAACTTGAAAAGGCGCTGCGGAAAATGAAACGGCGCCACGATATCGCAAGGACAATCGCGCGCGACATTGCTGCCGCCCAGGTTTATCACTTACCCGCAGACTATATCGTCCATGATCCGGAAAATATGCCTGGCCAACGCGCGACCGGCCGAGTGATCACAATTGGCCGCAGCGACAACCAGGAACACGCAAAGTATATGATCATCGATGGTCTTGATGGCAAATGCCACTATGCCAATCTCGATGACGATATAGCCGAATTCCCCAAAGGCAGCATCGTTAGCTTTGTCGGAAACAAGGTCGAATTGATATCGATGCGCCCGATTAAGGGGCTTGCCGAATATAGCGGCCCGACCTGGCTGGACAACGAACTCTTGAGCAAGTCGCCGCTGCCACTGGGCAACGGGTTTGGACGAGAGGTCGCGCAGGCTCTCACCCAGCGACAAAACTGGCTGGTTGCAAAGGAGCTCGCCTGGCAAGAGCAGGGAAGCATCCGCTACCAGGCAAACCTCCTCTTGATTTTGCAGCAGAACGAACTTGACCGAGCCATTGCCGAACTGGCGCACGAGACTGGCCTGGTCCACCACCAAGCGCTGCCATGCGAGCGGATCGAAGGCTTGTGTCGCCGAGCCGTCGGGGTCGGCGACACCAAATATGCCTTTATTGAAAAGGCCCGCGACTTCACGCTGCTGCCATGGCGCAACCTGCCCGAAAATAGCATCGACTTGCAGGTCAGGGGGATCATGGGCGAACATGGAATCGACTGGGATAACGGCCGCGCAAAAGGCTTGTCGTTCTGAATTTTGCGCTTCGGTGCGTTCTATGGCGTCAGAGAGTATATTGAAAGTGGATGCACGGTGTCGGATCATGATCGTTCCAACGGGCATTTCCATGAAGACGAAAAAGACACGCCACCAGTTCTACCTCACCCAAGAGCTAGGGAATTTGCTGGATAGGCATGCGGCGAAGTCCGGCGTTTCAAAGACGGCGATCCTGACCGAAGCGCTGACACAATGGCTCGATCGCAAGGACAACGGCGAAATCGAGGAGCGCTTTGGGCGCAAGCTGGATATTGCGGCTCGTGCCCAGTTGCGCACTGAGCGCAAGGCAGATGCCATTTCAGAGATGCTCGGCCTGTTCATCCAGCACCAGCTCACCGCAGCTGCTCATATGCCCGCGTTCGACGACGAAACCGGCAGGCTCGGGCTGGCGCGCTATCGCAGGTTCATGCAGGTCGTCGAAGGGCGTTTGAAAAAGCAGGTGGCACCGACCACGGCTGAAATCATGAAGGAGACCAAGTAGGTGCATGGGCCCGTCATTTTACCACGTAACCGGAGGGGGCAATAAGGTGAATATGAAACTTGCGGATCTAGAAGCCGCAAGATGACGGACCTGCCCTAAAGCGAAAAAAGGCCGACCCCCGGTCCCGGCCGCTCGATCATGATGAGCGGCGCTTCTCCCGCCGGAGTCTTGTACCTGGTCGCGACCGCTGCCTCTACATCGCGCACGCGTCCACTCGGCAATAGTGCCACGCAAGCGCCACCAAAACCGCCACCTGTCATCCTTGCTCCGCCTTCATTCCCGATGGCCGACTGCAGGATTTCGACCAAGCTATCAATCGGAGGCACGGTTATGGCAAAATCATCGCGCATCGAGGAATGGCTTTCGGCCATGAGCTTGCCCAGCACCTGGAGATCGGAATTGGCGAGCGCCCGGGCGGCGTCCTGTGTGCGCTGGTTCTCGCCAATCACGTGGCGCGCACGCGCATAAGTGGTGGCATCGAGTGCAGCGGCATTCAACATGACAAGGTCTGCATCGCGCAGCGCCTTCACACCCATCGCCTTTGCGGCGGCCTCGCACTGGGATCGGCGTTCATTATAGGCACCGTCGACCAGCCCGCGCGAAACGCCCGAATGGACGATCATGATTGCGATATCATCGGGGATGGCAACGTCTGTGAGATCATTGCTGCGACAATCGATGAGGAGTGCATGGCCCTCCTTGCCGCGAGCCGAAATCAGCTGGTCCATGATCCCGCACTTGGTCCCGACGAAATTGCACTCGGCAGCCTGGGCAAGCTGTGCCAGGCTCGTCAAGTTAGGCTCAATTCCAGCAAGCGAAAGAAGCGCAAATCCAATCGCGATCTCCAGCGATGCAGACGAGGAAAGCCCGGCACCCTGGGGCAGGTTGCCGGCAATTGCCAGGTCAGCGCCATCAATCGCGTATCCAGCCTTCATGAGTGTGTCGACCATCCCGCGGACATAGTCAGCCCACGGCTCGCTGGCATTGCGGCCAATCAGTGCGTCAAGGTCAAAGCAGTCAAGGGCATGTCCGAAGTCCACTGCCAGGACATGGACATGCCTGTCGGCACGTCTCGATGCGGCAACCATTGTCGCTGGACCAATAGCACATGGCAGGACGAAGCCGTCATTATAGTCTGTATGTTCCCCGATCAGGTTAACGCGTCCAGGCGCGCGGACAACAATGCTGGGTCCCGTTCCAAATCGCGTGGTATAAGCGGCGACGACCTTGTCGTGGAGCGTGACGTCAGGCGGGTTCATGAGCGCTCCGATAATGAACTTCACTTTGCGCGCGCAGCATCGCAGCGGCGGTCTCGGGTGTGATGTCACGTTGCGCTTCTGCCAGCATTTCGTAGCCGACCATGAACTTGCGCACGCTCGCCGAGCGCAACAGCGGCGGATAGAAATGCGCATGAAGTTGCCAATGCCTGGCTACACCGGGCACTTCCCCCTTTTTGGGTGAAGGTGCGCCATGCCATCCCATTGAGTAAGGAAAGCTGGTCTTGAACAGATTGTCATAGGCAGTCGTGACGCGGCGCAGGATGTCGGCCAGGCTATCACGTGCTTGCGGTTCGAGAGCGCTGATCCGTTCAATGGCAAATCGCGGCAACAGCAGGATTTCGTATGGCCAGCTTGCCCAATAGGGAACAACTGCCAGCCAGTCGGCATTGAGCGCGACTGTGCGGGTGCCATCAAGGGCTTCGGCGTCGGCATATGCGAGGAGCATCTTCGTGCCATGCTCGATCATCCAGGCAGCCTGGGTCCTGTCTTCGCGCAGCGGTTCAGCTGGGACATAGCTTGTTGCCCAGACCTGGCCATGTGGGTGCGGGCTCGAACATCCCATGGCGGCGCCCTTGTTTTCGAAGATCTGGACATAGGCATGCGTACTGGCCAGTTCGTTTTCCTGTGCAGCCCAGGTGTCAACGACGCGGCGAATAGCGGAGGGCTCCAGTTCAGGCAGGGTTTTGCCATGCTCGGGCGAAAAGCAGATAACGCGGCATGTCCCCGTCGCAGGCGCATCGCGAAAAAGCAGGTCATGGCCTTCGACAGCATCGCTGTCGCTTGAAAGCAGCGCTGCGAAGTCATTTTCGAACACGAACACATCACCATAATCCGGGTTGGTGACACCGCCTGCGCGCGCATTGCCGGGGCACAAATAGCATGATGGATCATAATCCGGTCGCACTGTGCTTTCTGGTTCGTCCTGTTGCCCTTGCCATGGTCGCTTGGCGCGGTGTGGAGAAACGAGCAGCCAATCGCCTGTAAGCAGGTTGAACCTGCGGTGAGGTTGCTCGCTAAACCGCATCGGGTAGGCTCCAGTCTATCGGGGCAAGGCCATTGGCCTCGAGAAATTCGTTGGTTTTCGAAAAATGCCTGCAACCCAGGAACCCGTTATGAGCTGATAGCGGCGAGGGATGCGCAGCCTTCAGTACGAGATGACGCGGGTTGTCGATAAAGGCTGCCTTCTTCTGCGCATAGGCACCCCATAGCAGGAACACGACCGGCTCTGACTTGGCGTTGACCTGCTGGATGATGGCATCGGTGAACCGTTCCCATCCCTTGCCCTGGTGCGACGCGGCCTTGCCCATTTCGACCGTGAGGACACTGTTGAGAAGCAACACGCCTTGCTGCGCCCAATGCTCGAGAAAGCCGTGTCGCGGGCGAGGGAGACCAAGGTCGCTCTCTAGCTCCTTGTATATGTTGACAAGACTGGGTGGTACGCGGATATCCGGCCCGACACTGAAACAAAGACCATGCGCCTGGCCTGGGCCATGATAGGGATCCTGCCCAAGGATTACGACCTTGACCTTTTCGAGCGGCGTCAGGTCAAGCGCTCGGAACCACTCGTTTCCCATGGGGTAGATATGCTTTCCGGCTGCCTTTTCGGACCGGAGAAACGCCTTGAGTGCCGCCATATATTCCGCCTGGAATTCAGGAAGCAGCGGTGCTTTCCAGCTCGGGTGGAGGGCGATATCGCTCATTCAGGACTTCGGTGGTGCATTCAGTAGGTCTCCCCAGGCCTTGGCTTCCTTCGCAGTTGCGGGCCCGAGCAGTTCCATCGCGTGGCGCAGGCGTTCGCGGATGATGTCACGGCCAAGATGCGTCACCGCGTCAAACAACGGGACGCCTTGTGGTTGACCCGTGACTGCGATGTAAAATGGACGAATGACATCCTTCAGCTTTGCTTCCAGAACTTCGGC
>JBATDO010000266.1:0-3943 GCA_049663505.1 Sphingorhabdus sp. | reverse complement strand
CCTCGATTGCATTCATAGTGAAATTTGCCCCGAACTGATTATGTGGGCTGAATAGGGACCGCGAGTGAAAAGACACAAGACAAATTTGGTTAACGCGCTGAAAGAACGGGCGGCATCAGAAGGATTTGCCGCGTGTGGCATAGCGCCAGCCCATCTCGCTCCCATCGCCGGACAGCGGCTAGAAGCGTGGCTTGCCGAGGGCTGCCACGGCGAAATGCTGTGGATGCAAAGCAGGTCAGCCGAGCGCTCGAGCCCGCACATCCTGTGGCCCGAGGTGAAGTCGGTCATTATGCTTGGCATGAGTTACGCTCCTGCGGATGACCCGATGGCGCTGGAGGAAAGCCAGGAGCGCGCCCGCATTTCTGTTTATGCCCGGGGCCGGGACTATCACGACGTGGTGAAGGGCGCGCTGAAGCGCTTGGGTGGTTGGTTGGCACATGAAGCCGGCGCCAATGTGAAGGTTTTTGTCGACACGGCACCTGTAATGGAAAAGGCACTTGCGCAAGCGGCTGGCATAGGTTGGCAGGGCAAGCACAGCAACGTGGTGAGCAAGGCCCACGGAAGCTGGCTCTTCCTGGGCGCCATTTATACGAGCGCTGAGCTGACGCCAGACAAACCGGAGCCGGAGCATTGTGGATCGTGCCGGGCTTGCCAGGAAATCTGTCCGACAGACGCGTTCCCGCAACCCTACCGCGTCGATGCACGCCGCTGCATTTCCTATTTGACGATCGAGCACAAGGGACCCATTCCCCACGAATTCCGTACAGCGATCGGCAACCATATCTATGGTTGTGATGACTGTCTGAGCGTCTGCCCGTGGAACAAGTTCGCAAAAAGCGCCGCTGCGAACAAGGCCTTCCTACCGCGTGCGGAACTGGTAGCGCCAGCAATCGCCGACTTGCTGACGCTTGATGACGCGGCTTTTCGCCGCTTGTTTTCGGGGGCGCCGATCAAGCGAACAGGCCGCGATCGGTTCGTCCGAAATGTTCTGATCGCTGCAGGTAATAGCCATAATGCAGCGCTCGTGCCACCGGTTGGACGCCTGCTCGATGATGCCTCTCCGTTGGTTCGCGGGGCGGCGATCTGGGCGCTCGGAAGGTTGGACCAGGGACGGCTGCAAGCCGAATGGCATGCAAGAAACCATGGTCGCGAGGAAGAAAATGACGAGGTAATGATTGAGTGGATGACGGCAGTTGATAACGAGGACGCGACCTAGGGCGATGTTGCATAGGCAGATGTCAATCTTGCCCTGGTCGCATGCCTTTCATGGTCACCGGATTTAACGTCGCTGCAGCGCTTCGATGCATTGGGACCGATCGACTTCGGCACCGTCGCTTCGCCTCGCATCGACATGGGTCGCGATGTGTGATCCATTCTTTCCGTCAGGATAGAAATAAATATCAAGGACACAGGCCTTGCCAACGAATTGAAGCTTGCGGCCATTGACTTCCACCACGTCCAGCCGGGGTTCGCCAAAGACGCGCTTTACTGTGCCGATATCCTTGCCGATAACCGCTTCCAGACCGCGTTTGTCTGTCGGACGCTGTAGCGGAAAAGCCGATGCCGTCCGTTCGGCAGGAGCGGCTATTCGGGGTTTTGGCGCCGGAGCCGAAACACAAGCTGAAAGCAGGATAATCGCACCAAGTGCCAGCCAGTTCTTCATCCAATACCACCCTTATTTGTGCCGTGGACCAAATGCACAGCCATTGCCGTCGCTATAACGGGCACGAACAGATTCACAAATGGGACAAGCATCGCTGCGGTTGCCAGCAGGCCAAGCACAAGGCGCGGGAACCTGGCAATCCTTGCGTGATCTCGGCCGTGTCGAGCAATCAGCATGTCTTCAAGGTCGCGGCCCAGGAGTAACGCATTGACCAGCAGAAATGCAATTGCTGTTCCCACGCCCGTTACGAGAAGCAACAGGTAGATTGGCGAGGCAAGGAGATTGTAACCCAAGACGCGCGCGGTCGAGCGCAAGGCCATCACCGCCCCGCCGGCGAAGCCGGGTCGTTGACCCATGGCATGATGGGCAGGATAATGTCGATCTTCGACCGCATCGATGATGTCGTCGGCGAATATCCAGGTGATGGCGACGGCCACGACACGGAACAATATCAGGCCAGACAAGAGTATAAGCACGCTCGAGGCCAGAGCCGATAATGTGCCATCAACATTCCATCCGAGATCTTTGAACAAGGCGTCAAGTCCATACCATAGGCCCACGCCCAACGCGCCAAAGGTCAGGACAGTAAGCCCCACTACCTTTGCCAGCAGCCACAGCACTCGGCGGTCCGACAAACTCTGGAACGAAAGCATCATCGCGCGAAACATGGCGATATCCTAGTGGCCGCTTTCAAATGGTCAATTGGCTTGCTGTCGGGGCTGAACGCGATTAGGGCGCGCCAAGCTTCACAACAGGATTTTCCATGACTGACACCCGCTACGACGTTCTTGCCATCGGTAACGCAATTGTGGACATCATCGCCCACACCGAGGACGCTTTTATCGAGGGCGAGGGGCTGACCAAGGGCAGTATGCAACTCATCGACGAGAGCCGGGCGCAGTCGTTATATGAAGCCATGGGGCCGGCACGAGAAATCAGTGGAGGTTCGGCAGCGAACACATTGGCAGGCCTGGCACAGCTGGGGCACAAGACGGCATTTATCGGCCAGGTTGCAGATGACCAGCTCGGCGAAGTGTTTGCCCATGATATTCGTTCGGGCGGTATCGACTTTGATATTGCCCCGCGCGCGGGCCAGCCTTCAACTGCAAGATGCTACATCCTCGTGACGCCGGACGCGCAGCGCACAATGAACACGTTTCTTGGTGCATCGCAGTTCTTGCCTCCCGAGGTGATCGACAAGACACTGATCCAGAGTGCTGCGATTCTGTACCTTGAAGGCTATCTCTGGGATCCAGAACAGCCGCGGGCCGCGATGCGCACTGCAATTGACCTGGCGCGCGCTGCGGGGCGCAAGGTCGCGCTTACCTTGTCCGACGCGTTCGTGATCTCCCGTCACGGGCAGGATTTTCTTGCTGAAATGGATGCAGGGAGGATCGATATCCTGTTCGCAAATGAAGTCGAGATCTGCGCTTTGCACGGCAGTGATTTCGAAACGTCGGTTGCAGCCATTGCCGCAAAGGTTCCGCTGCTCGTCTGTACGCGCAGCGAGCACGGGGCGATTGCGGTGCGCGATGGCGTGCGCACACAGGTGCTGGCTGAACCCGTCACGCGGCTCGTTGACACCACAGGTGCAGGCGACCTGTTTGCAGCTGGCGTCTTTGCCGGTCTGGCGCAGGGCCGTCCCATGGAAGAGTGCCTGACGATGGGCGCGGTTTGTGCAGCTGAAATCATTTCGCATTACGGCGCGCGTCCAGAAGCGGACATCGCCGCGCTGGTGACGCAGCGTCTCGGCTAGTCGGGCTTCTTGCGAAACAGGATCCGGTCGGCAGGGCCAAAACCCCACCGCCAGATGACCCAGCTATAAAGTCCAAATAGAGCAGGTACACCGATTGCCAGCTCGACCCATTCGAGCCGCGCGGGCAGGCTCACGATGATAATGCCCAGCATGCTGGCGGCGAGGACTCCCCATAAAAGCGCGCCTCGCCAGATGCTGATGGCATGGCCAAGCAGGCGGCTCAGCAACCGGGCCTTTATAACCGATCCAATGCCCAAAGACAGCATTAGCCCACATGCTACGGCGCCTGCCTGGTAAAGTTCGCGCACGTCGGGTTGTAAAGCCAGCAGGTCGACCAATTTTATCAACCCGATGCTTATCACCAATTGCAATGCCAGCATTGCGATCGAGATCAGCAGGTTTCGGTGCCTTGCCATGTACACAAGGACTGCTTCACTCACTGCTGCAGTTGCGGCCGCCACCTCGGCTGCGAGCAGAAATGCAAGGGCGCCCGTTCCCCCAACAAATTGAGGTCCAACCAATCC
>JBATDO010000265.1:0-2534 GCA_049663505.1 Sphingorhabdus sp. | reverse complement strand
GATGGGGGTCGCTCGAACCGGTTTGCTGAGCCAGCGATGCCAGCGCGGCATCGAAAGAAGGGTGCTTGGTCATGTTATACTCTTTGTAGCGATACACACAGCTATACGCTGAACTTCGCGCAAGCCCTTAAAGAAATTTGAGGGCTAGGCTCAGCGACTGCGTATCAAGGTTATGCAAACCCGGCGACATCTGACCTTCCTTGCTCTTCTGATCGCGACCTTTTTGGCAGCGCCTCTCGGCGCGCACGAAGGTCATAAATCAAACATGTCCGATGAAGAGATGGTGATGATGGAAGCCAGCTCCATTGATGCAAAAACCAATCACGGCACTGGTGGAGCAATTGCACACAGCCATAGTGCGAGCGCCGAACACAGCATGTCGGCCGACCAGATGATGCAACAAAAGATCGAGGAGAACCGCCTTACCTCGTTCAGTGATCTATTGGCCAGACTGCATCCGATTGCAGCCCATTTCCCGATCGCGCTCTTTCTGGTCGCTGCGCTCACGGAGTTCGGCCTGATCCTCAGGCCCAGCCTGGGCCTTCAAACCACGGTTCGTTTTCTGGTGGCCGCAGGTGCAATTGGCGGACTTGGCACCGCCGCTTTTGGCTGGTTCGCAGCGGGCTGGCGACTTTCTGACCGATCCGAGACGTTGGCCATCCATCGTTGGAATGGCACTGCGATTGCGGCCGCCGGTCTGTTAGCCTGGTGGCTGAGTTCACCGGGCAAAAACCGTTGGTGGCTCAGACTGGTGCTGGCCATCATCGCCGGCGCGCTCATCGTCCAAGGCTATTACGGCGGCGAAATGGTTCATGGCCCCAACCATATGGGGGTCATGTGATGCGTGATACGAGCCTGCCAAGGGGAGATCGCAGTTTCACTCCGGCCCTGGGCAAGGTTTGGCTCACGCCGGTATACGATGCAGCGATCGCGCTGTTGACCCGCGAGCATGTCTGGCGCGACGCCGCGGTCCGCGCCGCCGACCTCAAGCCCTTCGACAAGGTGATCGATGTCGGCAGCGGAACCGGCACCCTTCTGCGTCAGATGATGTCGAGCTGCCCGCCTGCTGAATACCTCGGTGTCGAACCAGACCCTGACGTCTTAGCAATCGCCGAGCGCAAATGCGGCAGCGTCTCTCACATGATCCAGTGGCACAATGGCTTTCTTGACACCCTCGACCTCGGTCGGGGTTGGCAACCGAACAAGATCATAAGCAGCCTCGTTCTTCACCAAGTCTCCCCTGAGCAGAAGCGCGCAATCCTCGAACAAATCTCGGCGTTGCTAACGCCTGGCGGCATGGTGTTGATCGCCGACTATATGCGTCAGGAACCGCCGCTGATGCGTCGGCTTTTCAGAATGACCGTCCAACAGCTCGACGGGATCGAGGATACCCAGCCCAATGCGGACGGGCTCATCGAAGAACATCTGCAAGAAATCTTCGAGGACGCTGAACGCCTGCGAGTTTTTCCCACCGCAACCGGGGCGATTTCGCTTTGGCGCGGATACACCAAGAAGGTCCCCGACTCATGAAAATCCGGTTTTTGGTCCTACCTAAAAGGTCGCTTGTGGCATCCGCATTGTTGTTGCTGGCAGCCTGCTCAAACGCTGCCCAGGCTGCGACCTACACGATGTTCCGCGATCCCAATTGCGGTTGTTGCCTGAAATGGGCTGATCACGTCGAGCACAAAACGGATGCCGAGGTGACCTCGGTCGATACGACCGAAATGGCACGGATCAAAACCGAGCGCGGCGTGCCGCAAGAGCTCTGGTCGTGCCACACGATGGAAATCGAGGGCTACATGATCGAGGGCCATGTACCGGCAGATGCGATCGAACGATTGCTGCGCGAACGGCCGGAGGGCGTCACCGGGCTGGCCGTTCCCGGCATGCCCGTCGGCTCGCCCGGCATGGAATTCGAAAACCGGATTCAGCCATTCGATGTGATCGCCTTTGGACCTAGCGGCCAAAGCGTGTTCGCATCCTACCCCTGAAACTCAAACCCTATCGGAGAAACACGACGAGATATCTTACGGCGATAAAAATGACGAGCACGAGAGACGGCGGAGGAGGACAAGCCGCGAGCGGGTCACGATCATCACTGATGCGAAACGCCGCCAGGGTCCTTCCCCTCCAAATCCCCATGCCTTGGCGGCGTAACCGATATCTATTTGGCCATCTTTTCGACCAATGCGACAAGTTCGGCGACTTTCTCCGACTGATCGGCCTTATCGTCCGAAGCGATCGCTTCTTCGATGCAATGTCGGGCGTGAATGTCGAGGACCTTGATACGCGCCTGCCGCGCCGCCGCTTCGAGCGCGATGATCTGCTGGAGAATATCCACACAATAGCGGTCTTCCTCCATCATTTTGACAATACCGCGAGCCTGCCCTTCGACACGTCGCATGCGGGTTATGGTGTTCGCAAATTTGCTGCTTTTTTTGTCGCTCATGGTCGTTTCTCCGTTGGCCGAGACCAATCCCCCAAATCCTAGACGCTTGCAATCCTGCATCGCAAATACTATACCCCCCTATAGT
>JBATDO010000264.1:0-28548 GCA_049663505.1 Sphingorhabdus sp. | reverse complement strand
GCGCGAGCGCCACGCCGATGTAAATCGCGGCGCGAACTGGCGTGCGTCTGTCAAACATGTTGAGGCATGCCCAAAAGAACAATGCGAGCTGCCAGCCATGATGGTCGATCCGCATTGGTCTTACCTGCATGATGGCTGGGATGATTGTCAAAAACAGGAACGCGGCAACCAAGGCAGTGGATCGCCCGAACAGGCGGCGCGCGGTTGACGCATATAACGCCAGCACGACCCCATAGGTCATCAGTGGAACAATGACCACGGCGAGATGTTCAGCAGCAGCCAAACCAAGCAGGGGGCGCAGCAGGATGATCACGGTCGCGACCGGTACGTCGACAAGGCGTGACCAGTGCATCGGCCCTCCTGCCGGAGGATTCATACGATATTGGGTTATGTCCCACCAGCTTTGCCCGGACATCCAGTCGCGGATCTGAAGCAGTCGCATCTGGTCATCCGGATCGCCCATACGCCACTCTGCAATGGCCGTGCGGCTGGCGGTGAACAGCATGACGCAGCCGAACAACCATATGATTATCAACAGGCCGCGAAAATTGCGCTCGACAAAAGACTGCATTGTCTAACCCGTGCGAACGTTGCGAAAAATCACCGCATTGCGCAACAAGTAGGTCAAGAGGAATGACACGCCAACAGCCAGGATCTTGGCGATGCGGGGATCGGATCCCAGCGCTTCCCCAACGCCGACAATACTCATTGTCAGCACAAGACCTAGCAGGGCTGAAACAACGAACATGGCCTTTTGCTGGGTTCGCTCAGCTGTGCCACGTCCAGAGACGCGGTCTTGGAAAACCTTGCGGCTCGACAACATCCAGTGCGTGAAAATGCCAAGGCAGTAACCAGCCGCAGAAGCGGCGACGCTGGCAATTCCGATTTGGAGCAATGCAAGAAAGGCCCCGATATCAACGGCCAGGGCTCCCACGCTGACGACCAGATACCTGAAAAAGATATTGGTCCGCAAATTGCCTATCAATCTTAACATTACCAGCCCCCGTTTGCATGGCCTTGCGTTCTGGACAAGCGGCGAAATGCCGCTTGCTCAATTCCATCAAGCTGCCTTGCTGATCTTGCGCTTCTCGTCATGTGCGTCCGTGCCCGTTGCTATGCGCTTGGGGACGTCGCGTTCCGACGTTAGGGCGGCAGCCTGGTCGGCGTTGACCTGGCTTGCAATCACTTGTTGCGCGCCTTCGTCTCCCGCCTCGTGATACTCTGCATCCTCGTTGACGTTCCAAATGTTATAGACGCGGCTTCCTGCTAAGATATTCTCGACTGTGAGCATCGACGTCATCATTGCATGGTCCTGGTTGTTGTAGCGGTGCATTCCGTTACGTCCCACCATGTGAAGGGTCGGGTAACGGCTTTCCAGCTCTGCGCGCATCGCTTCAACATTGGCGGCATAATCATCGTCATAGACGGGATAGGCCTTTTCCTGGCGCACAACGGCTCCGCCCACGACGTCTTCGGCCTTGCACAGCCCGAGTATCGCCATTTCCTTTTTGGCCAGCTCGACCAGGTCTTCATCGCTAGATGACCACAAGCCATCATTTTCAAAGCAAAAATATTCCAGGCCTACACAGGCAATTGATGGATCTGGCACCATCTCGGGTGACCAGCTGCGGAAATTCTGAACGCGCCCGACCTGGACCTTGCTATCGTGGATATAGATCCAGTTGTCAGGAAACAGGTCGTCCGACTTGATCATCAATGCAACGGTGAGGAAGTCACGATAGCGAAGGTTGTTAGCTTGCAGCGAAGTGGCAGGAAGGGGGTGAATACGTGCCGACAGTTCGCGCATCGGTGCGCTGCTGATCACGTGCCTTGCCGTGACAACGGCTTCGCTGCCATCGGAACGCGTCGCCGACATGCGCCAATTGCCTTCCACGTCCTGTGCAAGCTGCTTGAAGCTGTGCCCCATCAAGACGGTGTTTCCGCGCGCAATTACGAAATCGCGAGCCGCATCCCACATCATGCCTGGACCCAGTCGCGGATAACGAAATGTCTCGAGCAGTGTCTTGGTTTCCATGCCGTCATTGGGACGTTTATTCAGGCCGAATGAGCGTTTCAGGCCGTCCATAACTGCAGCACCCAGGCTCAGACCCTTTATGCGTTGCGCCGCCCAGTCTGCCGACATCTCGTCGCAGGGCATACCCCAGACCTTTTCTGTATAGGTCTTGAAGAATATCGAGAACAACTTGTGGCCGAACTGGTTGACCGTCCAATCCTGGAAGCTTCGCACATTCTTGTTCGGGAACAACTTCGCCTTTGCATAGCTTGCCATGCAAAGCGACGAGCGTATGATGCCCAGATTAAAAAGCGCCTCGAAGGCACGCAGCGGGTAGCTGTAGAACTTGCCCTCATAATAGATGCGGCTCATCCGCGGCCGCTGGATAAAATCGTCCGGCAAGATTTCATTCCACAGGTCAACTACCTCTTTCGATTTGGAGAAGAACCGGTGGCCGCCGATGTCGAACCGATAGCCATCAACTTCCACAGTACGGCTTATTCCGCCTACATAACGTTCGTCTTTTTCAATTACAGTGACGCTGTAGCCCTTCTTGGTCAGCAAATAGGCCGCGGTCAATCCTGCTGGTCCCGCGCCGATAATGGCTACATCAACGTTATTTTGCCCCTGGTCCATCGCTCTAGTTCCTCCAGCGAGTTGTGATGGAACAAGCTCTGAACGAAATCCTCTAACAGATGGTTAACGAGCAGTTACGATCACCCAACGGTCGTTGGCGTGCGACATAAAGTTGCTGCGTTGCACAAATAACTTGCGTTCGATGTCCATTGCGACCATAAGCCGCCCCAAGCGCATGAGGCGAGCGGATATAACCGCCGCAGTATCGGCAGCGTGAGGGCCTGAACAAAGGCTCCGCCGATCGAACAAGATGCGACAAGCTTAGAGGCTTCCCATATCACGCAGGGTTGTTTCCAACGGGTCAGCACAAGCTGCTCCCGAACACCTGCTGTTGCGCCCGTGCGGCCCTGATCAAAGGGCCTGCGCCATTGGGCCGTGACGACTTAATTTTGAAAGATTTTCTATGTCTTATTTTAAAGACCTGGGCCTCGCCCAACCCATTTTGAAGGCACTTGAAGCTGCTGGATACGATACCCCGACCCCAATCCAGCAACAGGCGATTCCGCCACTGCTTGAAGGTCGCGACCTGTGTGGTATTGCGCAGACTGGCACCGGCAAGACTGCAGCTTTTGCACTACCATCGCTTCACCACTTCGCAACCAAGATCAAATCGCGCCAGCAATATAGCTGTCGGATGCTCGTGCTCTCACCAACACGCGAACTCGCGGCCCAGATTGCGGACAGTTTCCGCACCTATGGTAAGTTCCTTGGACTGAAGGTCGATTGTGTTTTTGGCGGCATGCCGATTTTCAGTCAGAAAAAGCGCCTGGCAGGCGGTGTCGATATCCTTGTTGCCACGCCGGGTCGCCTGATCGATCTCATCGAACAGCGGGCAATCACCCTGAAGGACGTCGAGATCTTCGTACTGGATGAAGCCGACCAGATGATGGATCTCGGATTTATCCACGCCCTCAAGCGTATCGACCAACTGCTGCCCAAGCAGCGTCAAACATTGTTCTTCTCGGCAACGATGCCCAAGGCCATTGCCGAGCTGGGTAATCGCTTCCTCAACAATCCGGTGCGTGTGTCGGTAGCCCCTGCTGCAACTACAGCGGAACGCGTTGAGCAATTCGTTACCTTTGTCGAACAGCGGGAAAAGCAGACCTTGCTGACACTCAAGTTAAAAAGTGAAGATATCGACCGTGCCCTCGTGTTCACCCGTACCAAGCACGGAGCTGATCGCGTTGTTCGGGGCCTTGCTGCCACGGGCATCAAGGCTGCGGCAATCCATGGCAACAAGTCACAAGGTCAGCGCACTGCCGCGTTACAGGCATTCCGCGATGGCCAGATCAAGATACTTGTTGCAACCGATATCGCTGCACGCGGTATCGATGTGCCAGGTGTCAGCCATGTGTTCAATTTCGAATTACCCAACGTTCCTGAACAATATGTCCACCGCATTGGTCGGACAGCGCGGGCCGGCCGTGAGGGCGTTGCCATGAGTTTCGTTGCCGGTGACGAACGCGGCTACATGAAAGATATCGAGCGGCTGACAGGCGTGCGCGCCATGACTCTTGGCCTGCCAGAGGGCTTCCGCGAGGCAGTTGCAAGCCTTCCACCTCCAGTAAAGGACGAACGTCCCCAACAGGCTCGCGGTGGCCGAGGCGGTGGCCAACCGGGCGGTGGTCGGACAAATTACGCTGGCAAGAAGCTGGGCGGAAATAACGGTGGTACCGGACGAAATGGCGAAACGCGTCAGCGTACCCATGCGCCGCAAGGAGGATGGCAACCTGCCATCGGCCCGCGCGACGGTGGCAACGACGCACGTGCTGCTCGTAACGACAATAACAAGGCAGGCGAGCGCCAGCCGACCGCTGATAGAGCCTTTGCTGCCCGCACCGAAGGTCGTCGGGACCCTGGCGCACCGCCTCGCAATTATGGCCCGAAAAAAACCGGTCCGGGTAAATTCAAGGGCGCGGTAAAACGCGTCGGATAAGCCCGCTTAGTGCCTAAAGTGCCGCATGCCGGTGAAGACCATGGCAAGTCCAGCTTCATCGGCGGCGGCAATCACCTCCTCGTCGCGCATAGAGCCACCAGGCTGGATCACGGCCGTTGCACCAGCCTCAGCTGCAGCCAGTAGTCCGTCGGCAAACGGAAAAAACGCATCTGAAGCAACTGCCGACCCCACCGTTCGGGGAGTGGCCCAACCGTAAGTTTCTGCGGCTTCCTTTGCCTTGATCGCTGCAATCCGCGCGCTGTCGCGTCGGTTCATCTGTCCTGCACCAATGCCCGCAGTCGCCCCGTCCTTTGCATATACAATCGCGTTCGATTTCACATGCTTGGCCACCGTCCAGGCAAAGCGGCAATCAGCCAGTTCCTGCGCCGTTGGGGCTCGCTTTGTCACCACCTTCAGATCGCTGTCTGCAACCGAACCATTATCGCGCGACTGGAGCAGTACCCCGCCTGCAATCGTCTTCAGCATCATTCCCCCACGCATGGGGTCAGGCAAGTCACCAGTCAGGATGAGCCGCAGGTTCTTTTTCTTGGCGAAAACAGCCTTTGCCTCGTCGTCGGCATCGGGTGCAGCCACCACTTCGGTGAAAATTTCAGAGATTGCCAGGGCAGTGGCGCCATCAAGCGGCCGGTTGACGGCAATGATACCGCCAAACGCCGATATGCTGTCGCATTCCAGTGCCGCACGATATGCTTCGATCAATGTCTCACCGGTTGCGACGCCACATGGATTTGCGTGCTTGACGATCACGACTGTGGGAGGGCCGTCGCGGAATTCGCTTACCAGTTCGAGTGCTGCGTCAGCATCGTTCAGATTATTATAGGACAACGCCTTGCCTTGCACCTGTTCATGGTCGGCAAGCGTACCTCCGGGCGCAAAGGCGGGAACGTAAAGCGCTGCCTGCTGGTGCGGATTTTCACCATATCGCAATGGCTGTGCAAGCTTTACCGGCACACTCAGCCTTTGGGGAAACATTTGTTGCTGGTCGGCAAAGGCGAACCAGCTGGCAATCATCGCGTCATATTCCGCGGTTGCAGAAAATGCCTTTGCGGCCATTGCACGCCGGAAACCGAGGCTGGTTGCGCCGCTATTTTCCTCCAGTTCTGCGATTAACCCGTCATAGTCCGACGGGTCGGTAATAATCACTACAGCGTCATGATTCTTGGCGGCGCTTCGCACCATCGATGGTCCACCAATATCAATATTCTCGATGATCTCATCGCGTCCCGCCCCCTTTGCCACGGTAGCTGCAAAAGGATAGAGGTTGACCACGACGAGATCTATGGCACCGAT
The DNA here is from genome assembly GCA_049663505.1 of Sphingorhabdus sp. Lineage (GTDB taxonomy): Bacteria > Pseudomonadota > Alphaproteobacteria > Sphingomonadales > Sphingomonadaceae > Sphingorhabdus_B. The sequence continues at coordinate 22,651 of JBATDO010000264.1, read as the reverse complement.
CGAATGTTCCTTCATCGATGCCACGTGCTCGGGATTATCGCGCACCGCCAGCAATCCACCATGGACGTTGGGATGCAGCGTCTTCACCCTTCCGTCCATCATCTCGGGAAAGCCGGTCAGTTCGCTGACGTCCTTCACTTGCAACCCGGCTGCACGCAAGGTCTTTGCCGTCCCGCCGGTTGAAACCAGCTCGACATGACGCGCCGCGAGCGCATGCCCCAACTCGACCAACCCCGCCTTGTCCGACACCGACAAAAGAGCACGTTTAATTATTAGGTCACTCATAAACTTATCCCAAAAAGCGCAGTTGCCAGCCTATCGTGAGGCCGCCCTTACCAGTATCAGCAGCAATCACAAGCTGGTGCGTGGGATGCGGCCGACCTTCTTCATCGACCCAGAGGCTTTCGTCGATCGAGAGTGTACCGCCGACTGCTGCAAATGCCCAGTTGCTGCCATCGTCCAGACGCAAAATGGTCGTTTGTGCATTGTCGGTGGGAGTAATTTCGATATTGGGCCCGAGGTGGAAACGGACATGCACGGCCGTGCCGTCCTTTGGCTTTGCCTGGGGCAGCAGCGTATCCTCGCCGCGCAATTCCAAACCGTCCGATCGCAAGATCAAGAGGCGCGAATGCACGTAGCCATAAGCGCGGGCATAACCGTCATGGCTTCCCTCTATGCGCGTGGCCTTGTCGATATCGCGTCGATCCAACCCGACCTCGGCGACGCCCTTGCCCAATTGTCCGCCTGCCAGGATAGCAGTCGAATTGCTGTTGTCGATGCACAGCGTTGAATGCGCAGCGGTCGTTCGCAAGCCCCGGGCAAGTGGGGCAGGAATGGTCGCACCGACCAGTGCTGATCCGCCGCAATTTACGATTATGCGCTGCCTTCCATGCGACAATTCAAAAGCCAGCGTCGAAGCGCAACCCGATGCAGATTGCCGTGCGAGCGGTGGTGGCCCTGCATCCAGTAGAAGAACCGAGTTGCCAGCCGATATTCGTTGATATCCCCAGTCGAGTGCCTGGCGCTGCGGCCTTGCACGAACCCCGCTGGCTGCCACGAGTGCCTCGATCCGCGTCGATCCAATATGGGCCGAACCCTGCCATGCACCCAGGCCGCCATCATGATGGGTCAATCCCAGGAGAGCAGGCACTGCCCGCCCCAAGGCATCCAGCACGAAGTCCGGAACGATTTCGCCACGGGCGGCATAGCATTGCTTGAGAACACTCAACAGCCCGATCAATTCCATGAGCTGCAGTGGCGAGCGCGAAACCACGCCACCATCAGCGAAAATGGCCAATCGTAACGCCTCGGCAAGGCCATTTTCGCCCACGGCCCGGCGAGCCTTTCCCTCTGGCAGCAACAACGAGGCGGCGACCACGCCCGTCCATCCAAGGGCCTTGGCAAAATGCGTCGCTGCACGGGGAGCCGATTGGTCGAGATGGCGTGCAGCTCTCGCGAAATGGTTGATCACGCGTGAGCGATAAACAGGGTCTGCACTGGAGAGCAGGAATGGCGAAGCTGAAGCCATGTTGACCAGCCGCCAGGCGGTATTGTCGACCCGCCAAGCAGGCTCGCGTGTCTTCATTCCATTGGCGATCAACCAATTGTCGGCAATTGCTGAGGCGACAGGGGCGCCTTCTGCCCGGTTCGTGGCAGCACTCAGGTCGCGGAGCCAGTCGAACCGGTGTATATAGTCGGCCATCGCGGGAGGAAGAGCAAGATGCGTATAATCGAGCGCATCGATCGCTTGTTCAAAGCCCTGGTAGTGAAAACGACCCATGCGCAGTGCCTGGCCACGCGCACTGATCCCCACCAGCGGATCTTCCGGCACAGCGAGCAACCGCAATGGCACCTTGCCCTTCAGCCTACCGCTGTGCAGCGGCGTTCGCCAGGTCAACTTGTAAAATTGAAGAGACAGCCGCTCGAGCAAGTTCTGGCCCGCGCCCTTGGGCCTGACGATCAATGCCGCCTGGCGATTTTCAATTCCGCCTGCCTCGCCCCCAGTCATTCACCCCTCAGCGCCCGGATATTGGCCGCATAATGGTCAGCTCCGCCTTTGAAGGTTGCAGTTCCGGCAACAAGCGTATCGGCACCGGCCGATATCGCGAGCGGCGCTGTTTCAACGGTGATACCGCCATCGACCTCCAGTCGAATGTCCCTGCCGGTCTTCTCTATCATTTTGGCCACCGCCTCGATCTTTCGAAGCTGGCTCGTGATGAAACTCTGCCCTCCAAAACCGGGATTGACGCTCATGATCAGGACGAGGTCGATATCTTCAATAAGATAATCAAGCATCTTTGCAGGTGTGTGGGGGTTCAATACAATACCCGCCTGCTTGCCCAGTGACTTGATAAGTTGCACCGTACGATGCGGATGCGGCCCCGCCTCGGGATGGAAGGAAATGATATCTGCGCCGGCGTCCGCAAAATCCTTCACAAAGATGTCCACTGGCGCGATCATGAGATGGACATCGAAAGGTTTTGTGCTGTGCGGTCGCAGCGCTTTGACGACGGCGGGACCAATCGTGATATTTGGAACGAAATGACCGTCCATTACGTCGACGTGGATCCAGTCACAGCCCGCCGCGTCGATTGCGCGCACCTCTTCGCCCAGCCGGGCAAAATCGGCAGATAATATGGAGGGCGCAATGCGGACGGCGCTGGTCATTATCGGCGCTTAGCCGCTCGGTTCCACCGGAGCAAGCCAGCCGGCAGCGTTATGCACAGCTTATCGCAAACTCAGCTCGGCTTGCGGCTATAAATGAACAGTTCACCGATTATGTCGCGCGATTGGGCAATTTGCACAAATCCCAGCTTCGACGCGACATTGTGCGACGCGTGATTTCCGGGATCGATGATACAGCGAATTTCAGGATCTTCGAGCGAATGATCAGCCCATTGCAGGATAGCCTTCATCGCTTCGGTAGCCAGGCCCTGCCCCCATGCCTTGGGGACGAACGCCCACCCAGCTTCCGGATATCCTTCGAGTTCGGCAATCCCCCGTTCGAACTGGGCGAGGCCACCATTACCCAAAAACGCCCCTGTCTCCCGGTCAAGAAAAGTCCAGTAGCCATAGCCGAACACCGACCATAAACCGATTCCCTGGAGGAACTTTCCCCAACTTTCCGTGCGCGTTCGTGGCTTGCCGCCGATGAACTCGGTGAGTCTTGGATCGGCCCAAGCCTCGGCATACTCTTCCCAATGTGCAATTGCCATTGGCGTAATGACGAGGCGGTCAGTGGCAAGGATAGGCGCGCTCATATGGACATGCTAGCCAGCACGGACAAACCTCGCCATGAAAAATCCATCGAGCCCACCTTGATCAGCCAGCATGGGCGGCATCGTGCGTACATGTCCTTGCGCATTCGGAAGGATTTCCTGAGGCAACTCGCAGGGATTAACAGCTTGGGTTTGATAGTCTGGATGCCTTGCCAGGAATGCTTCTGCCTGCGCCTCGCCTTCATGGGGTTCGAGCGAGCAGGTGGCAAATACCAGTAGTCCGCCGGGCTTCACCCAGGCAGCAGCACGGTCGAGCATTGCGCTCTGGATCGCGGCCAGGTTGGTAATCTGCTTGATATCGATCCTTTGCAACACGTCTGGGTGGCGTCGCATGGTTCCAGTTGCACTGCACGGCGCGTCGAGAAGGACGGCATCGTAGGGCTCGCTTGGCTGCCACTCCATCAGGTCTGCGGTGACACGTTCGGCGTTCAACCGTGTACGTTCGAGATTTGCCATCAGCCGGTTCATGCGCCGGGCGGAATTGTCGAGTGCGGTTACCGCGAAACCGGCAGCTGACAATTGCATGGTCTTGCCGCCAGGAGCCGCACAAAGGTCGAGCGCACGCCGCCCCTTACCTTCACCCAGCAGCCTTGCAGGCAGCGTTGCCGCGAGGTCTTGCACCCACCAGGCGCCTTCGTCATAGCCTTCCAGTTCTTCCACCGCCGTGCCGCGGGGGAGCCTTACATGGCCCGGCATCAGACTGGTCCCTCCGAGCCTTTCTGCCCATTGCGCTGTCTTGTCCGGATCGCGCAACGCCAGGTCTAGCGGCGGTGGCTGCGCGAGCGCCACTCGTGCTCCCTCAAGCATGTTGTCCCCCCAGGCTGGCTGCCAGCGCATCGCGGTGGCATCGGGTATCGAGGGCAATTCAGGCAGATGCGCACCATCGCGCAACAACGCCCCAAGCACGCCGTGCACGAGTTTTCGGGGTCCCTTGTCGACCAGTGGCAATGCAGTGGCAATGACCGCATGCGCTGGAGTGCCAAGCCGCAATATCTGCGCCAAGGCCAACCGCAGGACCATCCGGGCCTTTACATCATCAGCCAGGGGCTGCTTGGTCTTGCTGTCAATCAGCGCGTCAAGGTCTACCGACCACCGCAGGGTTTCCTGGGCGATCGCGATAGCGAGCGCGCGGTCAGGTGGTGACAGGCCCTTGGTCGCGCTCGCGGTTGCTTGGTCCATTGGGGTGCCCATGCGCATGACCGCATCCAGGAGGCGCAGTGCGGCACGGCGGGTCGGGAATCCAGAAATATCGTCGTTCATGCCCCGCGCAGTAGGCGCGTCGGGCATTCAAGGGAAGAGCCGTTAATTGCGACCCAACGGGTCTAGCGCACTGCGACGCGCAAGACCTGGATCTCGATTGATAGCGGGACTGTCTCCCGCCATTGCCACAAGCGCGTCTATTCGCTTTTCCGTGGCGGGATGGGTCGAGAACATCTCGGAAACCTGTGTTGGGACTATATAGAGTTGGGCCGCAGATGGATTTGCCTGGCTAACCGGGTTGGGGATCGCTTGTGCGCCTTGAGAAATCTTGGCGAGCGCCGAGGCCAGGGCCATGGGCTTGCCCGTCAGCTCTGCCCCCACGCGGTCGGCGCCATATTCGCGGGTACGACTTATTGCGAACTGAACAATCATCGCCGCAAAGGGCGCGATCAAAACGGCAAGCAGCGCTGCCCAGCCATTTCCCCGGTCATCCCCACCGCGAAAGAAAAGCCCGAAATTGGCAAGCATCGATATAGCACCAGCGATCGTGGCCACCATCGTCATGATCAAGGTATCCCTGTTCCTTATGTGGGCCAACTCGTGAGCCATTACGCCCTCGATTTCGTCAGGCGATAGCATGTGGAGCAGGCCGGTTGTGGCAGCAACAGCTGAATGTTCAGGATCACGCCCGGTTGCAAACGCGTTGGGATGAGGACTGTCGATCAGATATATCCTGGGCATGGGCAACTGCGCTCGTTGAGCAAGGCGCGCGACCATGGCATGAAAATCGGGAGCGCTCGCGCTGTCGACCGCGCGTGCATTGTGCATCTTGAGCACGACCTTATCTGCGTTCCAGAAGGTAAAAAGGTTCATCGCCACGGCAACGAAAAGTGCAATTGCAGCGCCGCCTGAGCCACCCAGCGTGTAGCCAAGCGCCATGAATAGCGCTGTCATCGCGGCAAGTAACATTGTAGTCTTAAGTAAGTTCATCTTTCACTTCCTTGATCGAAGGACAATGTGGTAATCTGCAGGCCAAGCTTCAAGGATTACGAAATGGCCAAGCGTCCACCCCACGTCATTCCACCTGCATATCTCTCCAAGAGTCCGCCTGTGCCTGAACCACAGCCGATGGTGAGGGGCGACGAGCCTGATCCAGAGCGCCTTGACCCCGTGCGATATGGCGACTGGGAACTCAAGGGTATTGCCGTCGACTTTTAACACGCCCTGATTGCCCAAATATTGTGCAGGTGCGAAGTTACTTGTTTTCTGCACTAATTTTGTGCAATCTCATTCTTAATGGCCTCGAAACCGCCCTGCTTTGACGAAATGCTGAAAGAGGACGGATCGACGCGCGCCGCTTATGCAGCCTATCACCAGTGGTTCAATAACCAGGATATCAAGTCCCTGCGCGGGAAGGCACGCGAGGCGGAGCAGTTCTTCAGGCGCACCGGTATCACCTTTGCAGTATATGGCGATGACGAGGCCGAGGAACGACTGATTCCCTTCGACATTGTCCCTCGCATAGTGTCGGCACGCGAATGGACCAAGGTGACGCGAGGTATCGAGCAGCGCGTTCGCGCAATAAATGCGTTCCTGCAAGACATTTACCACCGGCAGGAAATCGTTCGAGCCGGGCGTTTGCCGGTCAGTCTGTTACAGAACAATCCTGCGTTTTTGAGCCAGATGATCGGATTCATTCCTCCCGGCGGCGTTTATACCCACATAGTTGGCGTTGACCTGGTGCGAACCGGGCCTGACGAATTTTTCGTGCTCGAGGACAATGCGCGTACGCCATCGGGTGTTTCCTACATGCTCGAAAATCGCGAGACGATGATGAACATGTTTCCAGAGTTGTTCAGCACGATCCGCGTACGCAATGTCAGCGATTATCCTCAGAATCTCAGGAAGTCGCTCAACCGTGTCGCGCCGCCGGCATGCAAGGGTGATCCAGTGGTTGCAGTGCTGACGCCCGGCATTCACAACAGTGCCTATTTTGAACATGCATTCCTGGCTGACCAGATGGGTGCCGAACTTGTCGAGGGGCACGACATCCGGATCATTGATGGACGGGTGACGATGCGCACGACGCGCGGCTACACGCCCATAGATGTGCTCTACAGGAGATTGGACGACGACTATCTGGACCCACTGATCTTCAAGCCTGAATCCGTGCTCGGGATCCCCGGGATATTTGATCTTTACCGTGCCGGGCAAATCACGATTGCGAACGCGCCGGGCACCGGCATTGCAGACGACAAGGCGATCTACAGTTACATGCCGGACATCGTCGAATTCTATACAGGGGAACGGCCACTTCTGCCCAATGTTCCGACGTGGCGCTGCTCGGAAAGCGATGCGCTGGCATATGTACTCGACAACTTGGCAGAGCTCGTCGTCAAGGAAGTCCACGGGTCGGGAGGATATGGCATGTTGGTGGGGCCTGCTGCAAACAAGCGCGAACTTTCCGAGTTTGCAGCAAAGTTGCGCGCAAAGCCGGCCAACTATATCGCGCAGCCGACACTTGCGTTATCGACAATCCCGATTTTTACCAATTCCGGCTTGGCCCCCCGCCATGTAGACTTGCGGCCATTTGTCCTGGTTTCGCCAAACAGCATCGATATCACGCCAGGTGGACTAACCCGGGTTGCACTCAAGCCTGGATCGCTGGTCGTGAATTCAAGCCAAGGCGGCGGCACCAAGGATAGCTGGGTGCTGGAAGATGACTGAAAGCGAGGGCGGCCATGCTTGGTAAGACCGCTGGCGGCATCTACTGGTTGTTCCGCTACCTTGAGCGCGCCGAGAACATTGCCCGGCTCGTCGAGACTGGTCACCGTTTCACGCTCACGCGCGGTGCCGGCAGCGCCAGCGAATGGCGATCAATTGTCAAGGCGCTGGGGATGGACGCCGATTATTTGGCGCGGCACGGCGAATATGAATCGGCCCATGTCGTCAATTACTTGCTCCGCGAAAAGGGCAATGATGCCAGCTTGCGTGCGATCATCGACGCAGCGCGCCAGAATGCCCGGCTAACCCGCACCGCGATCACGCGCGAAGTCTGGGAGGCTGTCAACGAGAGCTGGATAAACGTCAACGACGCCCTCAAACGGCAGGTGCGTGAAGCAGAATTGCCTAACATATTAGAAGGCATCAAGCGCGACAGCGCCATGGTCAGGGGCGCAATGCACAACACGATGCTGCGAAACGACGTTTACAACTTTGCGCGTATCGGCAATTTCATCGAGCGGGCCGATAACACCGCGCGGTTGCTTGATGTCAAATATTATGTCCTCCTGCCTTCGGTATCGTTTGTCGGATCTTCACTCGACAATGTGCAGTGGGAAGCCATTTTGCGCTCGACCTCTGCCTACAGCGTTTATCGCTGGCTATTTCCGGGACGGACAAGCGCGCTCGGAATTACTGAATTCCTGATCCGCGATCATCGCTTTCCCCGCAGCCTTGCCTTTGCTTATTGCAAGCTGCGCGACAATCTGCGCTATCTTTCGGAGGATTATGGACAGCCCTCAGCGGCGCTTGCTGCAACGGAAAAGCTCTATGCACAGCTCCAGGGAACCAGCGCTGCCAAGATATTCGAAGACGGCCTTCACGAATTTCTTGTGAACTTCCTGGCCATGAACCGCAACATCGGCGCTCTTGTCGAGCAGGATTTTCGTTTTACAGCATGACTTCAACCAGGCTCCATATCTCGCACCAAACCCATTACCGGTTTGACCGTCCGGTAAGCTATGCGTTGCAACGCCTGAAACTCAGGCCAAAAGACAATGCTGGGCAGAGCGTGATCGACTGGGCAATCAACATTGATGGCGGGCAGGTCCAGTCAGAATGCGACGATGCCCATTTGAACCACGTGACATTGGTATCGGTCGATCCTGGACAAACCGAAGTGGCAATCCACTGCGCAGGAATAGTTGCCACTGAAAATAGTGATGGCATCATTGGCAGGCACCGGGGATTAATCCCGCTGTGGTGCTTTCTGCGTCCCACAAGGCTGACGACTGCAGGCAAGGCAGTTTCCAGGTTGCTCGGTGGCTTCAAGATCGACCAGTCGAACCAACTGGCAGGAGTGCACCAACTTGCCGACATCGTGCGCAACCAGATTCCATATGAAGAAGGTCATACGGCTTCCAATACCACAGCAGAACAGGCGGTCGGCATTGGCAGGGGGGTGTGCCAGGACCACGCGCATATATTTCTTGCAGCCGCCCGCCACTTGGGCGTTCCGGCGCGATACGTATCGGGATATTTGTTGATAGACGGTATCGTTGACCAGAGTGCGAGCCATGCCTGGGTTGAGGCGCATATCGAGCCACTCGGTTGGGTGGGATTCGACATTTCGAACGGCATCAGCCCAGACCAGCGCTACATCCGCGTTGCCACTGGCTTTGATTATCAGGACGCCGCGCCAATCACTGGCTTATCATTTGGCGCGCAGGACGAAAGCATGGTTGTCAGCCTGCGTGTCGAACAGTAAGCAATGCGTGAATCAAGGGTCGGGGGCCTGCAGGAATAATGACATATTGCGTGGGAATGATGCTGGACAAGGGCATGGCGTTCATGTCGGACAGTCGCACAAACTCGGGTGTCGACAACGTGTCCACCTTCCGCAAGATGTTCCACTGGGAGGTCCCGGGTGAACGATTTATAACTTTGATGACTGCAGGCAACTTGGCCACCACCCAGGCAGTCATTGCGCAGCTCGAGGAACGCAGCAAGGCCCCCGAGGACCGGAACCCTGCAATACTTGAGGCTCCGACGATGTTCCAGGTCGCAAGCCATATTGGCATGCTCTTGCGCGACACGATCGCGGCGCGCGCAATGACAGGTGCCACTGCAGCATCAACCTTCAGTGCCTCGATGATATTGGGCGGCCAGATCAAGGGCATGGAACCTCGGCTCTACATGATATACCCCGAAGGCAATTTCATCGAGGCCAGCGTCGATACGCCCTTCTTCCAGATTGGTGAGACCAAATATGGACGCCCAATTCTTGTGCGCGGATTCGAGGCGAACATGGAATTCGCTGACATCGTCAAGCTTCTCATGGTGTCGTTCGATTCAACCCTGAAGGCAAACTTGTCAGTAGGCTTGCCACTTGACCTGATGCTCTATCGCAAGGGTGATTTTGCACCATTTCACGAACGGCGCATAACGTCGGATGACCCTTATTTCGAAAGCATCTCGGAAAGCTGGAGCGAGGCCCTCCGCAAGGCCTTTCATGCGCTACCGGATTACGAAATCAACGGGTGAGACCAACCACATCATTCGCTTGAATGGCGTGCCGCTCTTTTGCCTTGATCAACACAAAGCCCGTTTGGGTACTCATCATTTTTTTACAAGAAACGGCGCCGCGATTTCCGGTCGCACTCGCGCAAGGCGGCCACTGGCCCTGTCGATCATCGCCCATGTGGTGTTTGCCCGCACGATGACTTTGCCCGTCGCATCGACAAAATCAACCCGCCGGTCAAATTGGGCACCCTTTGGCTCTGCCTCGATCCAGGTTCGCCCGGTGACCGTGTCTCCTGCGCTGATGTTCCCGCGATAATCGATCTCGTGCCGTGTCACGACCCAGATATAGGAAGCGATATGTTCAGGAGGCGCCAACGCGTTCCAATGCGCGGTTGCCATGTCCTGTATCCACCTGACCCACACCGCGTTGTTGACATGCCCAAGTTCGTCGATGTCAGCCGGCGCTGCCGTAAAGATGCGGGTGAAGGGGGCCATCAGATTTCCACCCTGACCAGGTCCGCTCTGCTCATTTTGCCATCCCGAGCTGCCACAGAAGAAATGCCGATTCCTCGGCGTTCTCGCGCAGGCGCTCGAACCGACCTGACTTGCCACCATGCCCTGCACCCATGTTGATCTTCATCAACAAGATGTTGTTGTCGGTCTTGAGGCTGCGAAGCTTGGCCACCATCTTGGCTGGCTCCCAATAGGTTACACGCGGGTCATTCAGACCACCAGTATAGAGCATGGGTGGATAGGCCTTGGCTTCGACATTATCATAGGGGCTGTAACTGCGCAGATATTCAAAAGTATCCTTGTCGGTGATCGGATTGCCCCATTCGGGCCATTCGCCCGGGGTCAAGGGCAGGCTATCGTCGAGCATCGTGTTGAGTACATCGACAAACGGGACATGCGCAACAATCGCGCCGAACAGGTCAGGTGCCTGGTTCGCAACAGCGCCCATGAGTTCGCCTCCTGCAGAACCCCCGCTTGCAGTAAGCTTGCCCCTGGACGTATATCCTTGTGAAATCAGTCCAAGACCGACGTCAACAAAGTCATTGAAGGTATTGGTTCTTTTTTCGAGCTTTCCATCGAGGTACCATTGATAGCCCAGATCGTCGCCTCCTCGTACATGTGCGATTGCATAGGCAAATCCGCGGTCGACGAGACTCAACCGGTTTGTAGAAAAGCTCGGCGGCGTCGCATAGCCATAGGCGCCATAAGCGTAGAGATGCACTGGCTGGCTGCCATCCTTGTTGAAACCCTTCCGATATAAGATCGAAACAGGCACCATTGCACCGTCACGCGCCTTCACGACAAGGCGCTCGGTCACATATTGGCTTGCGTCATAGCCGCTCGGGATTTCCTGGACCTTCAGTGTTTCGAACTCGCCTGTTGCCACTTCATAATCATAAACGGTGTCGGGTGTTACCATCGACTCGTAAGCAAAGCGAAGCTTGGTCACGTCATATTCGGGATTGTCATCAAGCCCTGCAGAGTAGCTCGCCTCCGGAAAAGGAATCCTCTGGGCACTGCCTGGTGCGTCATATTTGCGAACCTCGATCTGGTCGAGCCCTTCGATCCGGCCTTCGGTGACAAAGAAGTCCTTGAACAGGGCTATTCCGGTAAGATAATGGCTGTCAGAGCCGGCAATAACGGTTGCCCAATCGCCTGGTTTCTCGATTGTCGCAGTGGCGACACGGAAATTGACATGGTCATCGTTGGTCAAAATATAGAGTTTGCCCTCGCGCACATCTACCGAATATTGCCGCTTCACCTGGCGCGGACTTACGATGATTGGTGTGGCGGCAGGATCACTTGCAGGCACCAGGCGAACCTCGGATGTCGCGTTGTCGCCGGTGGCAATGACGATCCAGTCCTCCTGGGCGGTCAGGCCAACGCCTACGCCAAATCCAATGTCGCTTTCCTTGTAGAGGAGTTTTGCCTTGGCCGGATCATCGCCCAGCCGGTGATAATGCGCATTGTCGGTGCGCCAGTGCTCATTGGCGAGACCATAGACAATTCCCTTGCTGTCGCTTGACCAAATGATACTCGAAAGCGTGCCCGGGATGATATCCGGCAAGTCGGCGCCCCCAGCCAGGTCGCGAAAATGTGCCTCGAAACGTTCTGATCCATTGTCGTCATAGGCATAGGCCATCAGCTTGCCGTCCGGGCTAACCGAGAGCTCTCCGAGCCGGAAATAGTCCTTGTCCTTGGCGAGCAGGTTTTCGTCGAGGATCAACTCGTCTGGCCCGCCTGCCACGAGCCTGCGATAATGCTTTTTATACTGCGCGCCCGCGTCGAACTTGGCCCAATACAGATAGTCGCCGTCTTTTTGCGGAACCGAGCTATCATCTTCCTTGATACGCCCCTTCATTTCCTGGAATATCGTTTCAACCAGCCCCTTTTGTGGTGCCATTTGTGCCTCGAAATAGGAATTCTCGGCCGTCAGATATGCAAGCACGTCTGCATCATCAACGGTCGGATAGTCGAGATCCCTCAGCCAGAAATAATCATCATTCAAGGTTATCCCGTGATAGGTCGAGCTATGCGGGCGTTTTTCAGCAACAGGCGGCGTGAGCTTTACGGTTTTCTCTGACATGTTTTCTTTCTTTGAAGACGGTTCGGCAAGAGCAGGGACAGATATCATGGCAATTGCAATCGAGAGAGGCAGCAATGCTTTCATGGGAACGCAACCTCGCTTATATGGATAGATAGTCCATATGAACGGAAAGCCTATATGTCCACTTATGAAGCCCGCCTTGGCGCACTGCGCGTCCAACTCAAGAAAGACCTGCTCGATGGATTCGTGGTGCCAATCTGCGATGAGCACATGTCGGAATATGTGGGCGATTACGCGCAACGTCTTGGCTGGTTGACCGGCTTTGGCGGATCGGCAGGGTCTGCGGTCGTGCTCGCGCAAGAAGCCGCCATATTCACAGATGGCCGTTACACGCTCCAGGTGCGCGAGCAAGTGGATGGCAATAACTGGCAATATGTGAGTGTTCCCCAGACCAGCATCGCGGACTGGCTCAAGGACCATGCAGAGCCCGGTGCGCGCATCGGTTACGACCCTTGGGTTCATACCAAGGTCTGGGTAGAAAGCGCGACAAGGGCCCTGAAAGCCAAGGGCGCGGAACTTGTAGCGGTGACAAGCAACCCGATTGATACCGTCTGGGCCGATCAGCCTGGAAAAAGCAATGCTAAGCTCATGGTTCATCCCGACCAGTTTGCCGGTCAGAGCAGTGCAGAAAAGCGCGCAGCCATTGCCGAGTGGCTGGGCACCAACCATCTCGACAGCACGGTGATTTCTGCGTTGGATTCGGTCGCCTGGACGCTGAACATCCGCGGAAAGGACGTGTCGAACACGCCGGTTGCACTAAGCTTTGTCCTGGCACATGCAGATGGGACGGCCGATCTATTTGTTGCCCCTGAAAAGGTCGATGATGCGGTCCGCGCCCATTTGGGAAACGCCGTTCGCTTGCGCGCTCCCGAAGAATTCGTGCCGACACTCAAGAGCATGTCGGGCAAACGCATCGCGGTGGACCCAGACCGAGCTGTCGCGGCAATATTTGGTGCCCTCAAAGACGGCGGTGCCACAATCGTTGAGGTCCGTGACCCGACCATTCTTCCAAAGGCGATCAAGAACCCGGTCGAGCAGGCCGGTCACCGGGCTGCACAAGTGCGCGACGGTGCAGCCCTCAGCCGATACCTGCACTGGCTTTCGCAAGAAGCACATAAGGGCCAGTTGACTGAGCTCTCTGCAGCCGAAAGGCTTCTGAAGTTCCGTGAAGCAACAGGCATGCTGAAAAACCTCAGCTTCGACACGATTTCGGCAGCGGGTCCGAATGCCGCGAGCCCTCATTACAAGGTTGATGAGAGTTCAAATCGTCCCATTGAGCCCGACAGCATCTACCTGGTCGACAGTGGCGGGCAATATCTGGACGGCACGACCGACGTCACCAGGACCATCTGGGTTGGCCCTGGCGAGCCTGGTGTGGAAATGAAGGACCGGTTCACCCGGGTGCTGAAAGGCCATATTGCCTTGGCATGCGCGGTGTTCCCGGAAGGAACGCGAGGCGCACAACTCGACACGCTGGCCAGGTCTGCACTGTGGCAAGCCGGTGTCGATTATGCCCATGGCACCGGTCACGGCGTAGGCAGTTTTCTCTCTGTCCACGAGGGTCCACAGCGCATCGCGAAATTCTCTGGTGGCCAGGCAGGAGCCGATGAACCGCTTTGCGCAGGAATGATCCTGTCGAACGAACCAGGTTACTACAAGACAGGCGAATATGGCATTCGGATCGAAAACCTCGTGCTGGTTGAGCCGCGCGCCATCGCGGGCGCAGAAGGATGCTATTTTGGTTTTGAAACCCTCACCTTTGCTCCGATCGACAAGGCGCTTATCGAAACCAGTCTTCTCACCTTGGACGAACTTTGCTGGCTGGACCGCTATCATGCCAAGGTACTGGAAATTGTGGGCCCGCAACTTGAAGGCGAGGCGCTGACATGGCTGAATACGGCATGCGGGACGATGACCAAGGGGTAATTGGGAAAACGGTGAGACGGCTGGAGAACTGCACAACTTCTCGTGCGCATTCCCGCACTGCGGTCAAGTGATGATCGGGTGACCCAAGATCGTTAGAGACGTTAACGTCAACAACGAGTTGCGATCTTGTCGCTGAGCCTTGTCAACCTCAAGCCCATGCTCATATGATCATTCAACAAGTACGGACAAAAGCTATGACGCACCTGTCCATACATCTGCCCAATCCCGCAATTCGTTTCCACATAAACCAGGAGCAAATCTTTCATGACCCAGACTATGTCCGAATATCTTCCAGCAGAAGTCTGGGAATGGAATAGCGAAAATGGCGGCCAGTTTGCTCACATCAACCGGCCTATTGCTGGCGCGACACATGACAAGGAGCGCCCAGTGGGACGGCATCCGTTGCAGCTCTACTCGCTTGCCACGCCCAATGGCGTGAAGGTAACCGTGATGCTCGAGGAGCTCCTGGAACTCGGTCATTCGGGCGCCGAATATGATGCCTGGCTAGTCAACATTCGCGACGGGGACCAGTTCAGCAGCGGTTTTGTCGAGGCCAATCCCAATTCAAAGATTCCAGCACTTTTCGATCACAGTACAGCCAACCCGACGCGCGTTTTCGAATCAGGCTCGATACTCTTGTACCTTGCCGAAAAATTCGGTGCATTCTTGCCCACAGACCACGGCAAGAGGACAGAGGCGATCAACTGGTTGATGTGGCAAATGGGCAGCGCGCCATATCTCGGCGGAGGGTTCGGGCATTTTTATGCCTACGCGCCATTCAAGATTGAATATGCGATTGATCGGTTTGCCATGGAAGTAAAACGCCAGTTGGACGTACTTGACCGCAACCTGGAGACGCGGGAGTATATGGCAGGTGATGAATATTCGATTGCCGATATGGCGATATGGCCTTGGTATGGTGCGCTGGTCAAAGGGCTGATCTATGAGGCTGGAACATTCCTCTCGGTCGACCAGTACAAGCACGTCATACGTTGGACAGACCAGTTGGCTACACGCCCGGCCGTAAAACGTGGTCGAATGGTAAACCGAGTGACGGGGGACCCTGCAAGCCAGTTGCACGAACGGCACGAAGCAAGCGATTTCGACACAAAGACACAGGACAAGATCGCTCCCTCGGTGCCTGATTGACTCGCATAATATGTTCTTGTATTGTTCTTTTCCTTCAAATGGGAGAAGAGCGATGATTGGATATGTGACACTGGGTACAAACGACTTGGCACGGGCTGCCAAGTTTTACGACGCTATTGCAGCTGAGTTCGAAACACCACGAATGATGGACTTTGAAACGTTCATCGCATGGGGAAAGCCCGGTGGCGCTGCGGGAGTTGCATTGACCGTGCCTTTTGATGGCAAGCCTGCAACTGTCGGTAATGGCGTAATGGTGGCGCTTGAGGCAAAGGACAAGGAACAGGTTCATCGATTATATGACATCGCGCTTGCCAATGGCGGTACCGATGAGGGCCCTCCTGGACCGCGCGGTGACGGATTTTATGCAGGATATTTTCGCGACCCCGACGGTAATAAGCTCAATGCATTCGTGATGGGTTGACCCAGCCGGGAGCTCATTATCCAACGGCTCGATCGGGAAGGAACAGCCCGCTTGCCAGGGAATGGAATTGTGCCTGGGGTTGAACTTGAAATGGTTAGCGCGGTTTTACATCGACCGAATTCAAGACAAATTCGGCTCCTAACTGGCCATTGCCGCCTGCCAGTTGCAACATAAGCAGCTGGCTGCGGCAATCAGTGCCAAGCGCGAAGTCCCTGACGGTCGCTGAGCTTCCCTTGATGATCGGCGTCGTCACAAACCATGCACCGCGATTTCCCTCGGCAGACAGGCATTGAAGATCCCACCGGATTTCAGCATCAGCAACGCCGTCGGTCGCTTGGTAGCGCGCGGTAAAGCGATAATTGCCTGGTTTGAGGAACAGATATTTGCGCATTAACTCACCGCGTTCGCCTGAGCCGGCAAATGCAGAAAGACTAAAACGTCCGTTCTTGTCGGGCGCTGAGAAGGCTCCGCCAATGGCCGGGTTGTCGACCAATTGCCACCCGGCAACCGGATAACGCAATCCGACGGTGGCCTTGTCGAGGACTGCTGACTGGAGCGTCGCTTGCTTGCTGCCAGGCAGGCTCATATAATATTGCTGAAATGCGGGGAATTTCGATTTCGCGGCGAGTTGTGCCAGCAGGCTGTTTGACAGGCCTCGATAGTCGTCGCGGTCGGGCAGCTTGCCTGCCTTGACCAACAAGTCGGCCACCGTGGCGGGATTGGGATTTGTGGAGATGGCTTCGTTCAGAAACCCGGGAACCCACTCAGGAGCGCGGCGAATATAAGGAGCAAGGCCCTTGCGAACCTCCGGATCGTCCAGTGCGCCAACCAGCGTGGAAAAAAGTATCGAGTGGCTGCTGGGCGTGGTGCGCATCGCTATGTCGTAATGATAGAGCGCCTGCTTCTTGTCACCGCGCGCCACTGCATCCTCGATCAGCCAAAGCTGGGTTCCAAAATCCCGTCGCGAAATTTTCTGCGCGAGCAAAATCAACCGACGCGCCTTTTCCTTTTCGCCGCGTGCATCGGCAACATAACCAAGCAGTCTCACCGCCACGGCGTTCAACGGCTGGCCCTCAAGGGATTTCTTGGCCATTGCCTCCACTTTTTTCAACGAGGCGGGACTTTGCGATTGCATGAACTGCATGTCGGCTTTCAGCGACAAGGCTAGTGGGTGATCTGGTACAAAGCGAAGCGCGAGATCCGGATTCTGCTGCCAGGCAATATTGGCAATGGCGTGGATGGCCGAAAGATAGGCGATATAGCCGACGAGTGAAAACCAGCTGACAAATTTCAACCAGTATAGCGGCGGCTTTGCGCGGATCGCGTCAAGTCGCGAATTGCCTTTGCGTTTACTGGACATATGCGTGCGCGATTTTCACCAAATGACGGGCCACGAACTGGCGGAAGCGCACTCTCTAATGAATTTCGCCATTCCAATCCAGCGTCATCGAATAACAAATTTCTCACGATCAATGGACTGATCTTATTCTCTTGGCCAGACCTCACACTTCCGGACCGCTTTGCCGCGGGCCGATCTCACAACTAAGGTCTTTCGAAGATTGGGCCAACCAGGCGCGTTGGTCGGTGTCAATAATCTTGCCGAAATTTCATGTGATGGAATATCCATCATCAAAACGTTGGCCACTGATGGCAGCTCAAACCAAGAGAAGCTTCAGGCTTTCAGAGAAAATTCCAAATGTCGGGAAACAGGATAGTCGCGATCCGCGACCGTTATCGACGAGGACCTCGAATTCTCGGCGCTCGTATAGTGCGTTCTGTGGCAGCCCTCAGCAAACAACAGTTGCTCGGCCAGTCAGCCTAGCCGTGTTGGCGTTGATCATGATTCACAAATGGATTCCTCATTTGTGGCGTAAATTGATACATTGGTTACCAATATAATCGACGTGTGATATGACGAACCTCATTATCAACTTTGTCGATACCGAACGCCTCATTGGTGGCCGACATTCCGATTTAAGGAGTAGAAAAGCTGCCATGATCACTCTTGATGCCCGGATCGACCTTTCTGAGCAGTCCGACATCGCTGCGTTAACCGCCTTAGTCTCTGTATCAGGACTCAATCTCGTCGATGTGGGTTGCGGCCCGGCCCTGACATCGCGGGCACTGGTGCAGATGGGCGCGCATGTCGCTGCCGTTGAACCCGACCCCGTTCAGGCTGAAATGAATTTGCAGGCAGAGCCCAATGCCTGTCTGGTCTACCATCAGTGTAGCGCCGAACGATTGCCGATGCCTGATCACTCGGTGGATGGCGTTCTGTTTTTCCGCTCGCTCCATCATGTTCCCGTTGATGAGATGGACAACGCGTTGCAAGAAGCCGTTCGAGTGTTGAAGCCGATCAGTGGTTTCCTTTGGGTGGTAGAACCAGGAATGACTGGCAGTAACTTTCAGCTTATGCGCCCCTTCCACGATGAAACGAGGGTTCGCACCGAGGCTCAGGCCGCGCTCGCTCGATTCTCTGCCCGGAACCTTTTCCGTAACGAAGCGCACTACCAATATGTTCAGCATCCGCGGCATGCGAGCTTCGAGGAGATGGTTGCACGGGTGACCAGTCAGACATTTAACGCCATCACCCGGGAAATGGTCGAGAATGAAGAAGTGCGAACACTGTTTGAGAAGGGGCGGACTAGCCAGGGAGATTATACGTTCGAGCAACCGATGCTGCTCAATTTTTACAGGGGTTTGGCTTGATGGCAAACTCCTTCGAACATATCCGGACAGCCCGATGACGACACCCTATGATAAGTTCGGCGGTGAGATTTTTGTCCGTTCACTTTGCGCTCGTTTCTACAGCCTGATGGATAGTATGCCGGAAGCGACCGCCTGTCGGGCGGTACACCCGCCATCACTAGAGATGGCACAGAAAAAGCTGTTCGAATATCTCACGGGATGGCTCGGCGGGCCGCCGCTCTATACCAGTAAATATGGGCACCCCCGTTTGCGACAGCGTCACTTCAGCGCATCGATCGGCACCGAGGAAATTGAAGGCTGGCTCCTGTGTTTTCGAAAGGCTTGGACCGAGCTTGTGCCATCCTCGCCCCAAGCCGAAGCGATACTTGAAAAGGTGGAGGCACTTGGCTGGCATATGCGTAACCGGACCTAACGTTGCCCGGTCTTGTTTCCTGTTCCGCGTCCGGAACCGCCGCTAGCCTTTGTGTTCGATCAATTTGCCT
This sequence comes from Sphingorhabdus sp., assembly GCA_049663505.1. Classification (GTDB taxonomy): domain Bacteria; phylum Pseudomonadota; class Alphaproteobacteria; order Sphingomonadales; family Sphingomonadaceae; genus Sphingorhabdus_B. The sequence continues at coordinate 3,622 of JBATDO010000264.1, read as the reverse complement.
GTAATGTTGTCGAGCGGATCCTCGATATTTCAACCATGCAAGTTTGACGCACCGTGGCAGTGCCATACAGAACAATTGTTTTGGGCAGGACTCGCACACCGTTAAATGTTCCAAGCATATCTTGTTTGCGGAAGCCTTGCTCCTTTATGCGACCAGCCGATCGGGCTTGAGGAGCAAGGCTCGGACCTGAACGATCTGGAACGGATCCATGGAGATCTGCGTTTCCTTGACACAGGCACAGTGAATTCGCGCCAACCTTGCAGGGCCAGCTGCAATTGCCCCGTGCATTGCAGGTATCAATCTGGAATGAGTGCGTAGCCGCGCATCTGCAACGTCCCAATTGTGGTGATCGCGGCCACATCAATGCGGATGTCGGGGTTCAGTTCTTCGCGCGCAAAACCCAGTGCAACCATCGACTGACCGCACAGTCGGACGCTGGCTCCAGCTACCGTCAATTGGCGGATCAGTTCGGCGTTGGGGTTAGCCTCGCCATTGAAACGCGCCGCGAATGCGGTTTCGGTCAGTGCGGTCCGGGCTGCAGGCCCGTGCAATGTCACAACAATGTCGCCGGGTCGACGCGTCACGCCGTGACGGCTGAGCAGATTGATCATGCGTGCCACACGTTCCAGCCCTTGATGCACTGCACCTGGAGTGCGGGCTGCTTGCGCGACGTCAAAGATGATCTTGTAATGCACGCTCGGATCGGGCGCCTCAAAGGGATCTTTGATTTCGCTATAATCCCCGAAACCAGGCACAGCGCGCGGATGCAACTGCGCAAAAACAGGGGTTGTCAGCATAGTGGTTGCGGCGAGAGCGATCAGGATTTGGCGCATTTGTTGTAGCTCCATTTTTGTGATATTGGACAGGGAATATCTAAAATAATAGCAGTTGTATACCCAAGCACTTGTGAGCGTTAATCAGGCCTTCCTTCATGATAAAATTCTTTACCGCCGTGATCATTGGACTTGCAGCAGGTGTATTGGCGATGGCCATGTTCAGTGAACCTGAGCAGGCACCTTTGCCGCCTCCAGTAGCGACATTATTTGAGCCGCCATCGGCTGAAACGGCGCCGGCCGATGCGTTTGGCGATGCCGTCCGCCTTGGCGCGCGATTGATGACCAATACTTCAACTCACGCGCCGCAATATGTCGGCAACGGATTAGCCTGCAGCAATTGCCACCTCGACGCCGGACGCAAGGCTGGAGCGGCACCGCTGTGGGCCGCATTTGTGAATTTCCCCGCCTTCCGTAAAAAAAATGGAGAGATCAATAGTTTCCAGAAGCGCGTTCAAGACTGCTTCGTATACAGCATGAACGGTACTCCACCGCCGCTGGGAGGTCGCGAGCTGCTGGCTATTGAGAGCTATGCCGCTTTCATGGCACGCGGCCTGCCAAGTGGCATCTCACCACTAGGCCGGGGTTTTCCTAAACTCGCACCTCCTGCTTTAGCTGCCGATGACAGTCGTGGAGCCAAGATTTATTCCGAAAAATGTAGTGCTTGCCATGGCTCCGATGGTGCCGGCCAGCGCCTGTCAGCAGATTCCGTCTACCCCGCGCTATGGGGACCTCAATCCTATAACTGGGGCGCAGGGATGGCGACAATTGACAAAGCGGCGGCCTTCATCCGCGCCAATATGCCATTGGGACAAGAAGGCAGCCTGACCGTTCAGGAAGCTTGGGATGTTGCCAACTTTATTGATGGTCAGGTCCGTCCACAGGACCCACGCTTCTCCACCAGCCCCCAGGCCACGCGGGCTCGGCACCATGATTCACCTTATTCCAGATACGGTACGCGGGTCGGCGGTCACTTGCTTGGCGATCCGGAAAAGACGCCCCCAGCGGGCGGGAACCGTTGAGTTTGTAGCTTGCGCCATTAGAGCGGCACACTGAAAATGTGAATCATGGAATTCTTGGGATTCCCTTTGATTGAGAACTGTGATTCACTGCTCATGGAGGTGGATCATGGGCAAAAGCAGTTCGTCGGATTTACGGGTTCGGATCGTTGGAGAGATTGAGAGCGGTCATTCATGCCGGGCAGCAGCTCGCCGATTTGGGGTGAGTGCTGCCACTGCGGTTCGGTTGGCGCAACGCAAGGCGCGGACGGGATCGATCACGCCGGAGCGGCAAGGTCGCCCGCCTGGCAGTGGTCCGCTGTCGGCGCATGCGGATGTTCTGATCAGCTGGGTCGATGCCGAAGGCGACATTACGATGCCGGAACTGGCGGTCCGGTTGTTTAACGAGCACGGGGTGAAGGCTCATCCAGCTTCCCTGTCCCGGTTGCTGCTTGCGCACGGATTTACCGTCAAAAAAACTCTGCTGGCGAGCGAAACCGATCGCGCTGACATTGTTCGTGCCCGGCGCGTATGGCAGGCACACCGCCAGCCCTGGATGAAGAGGCGCCCGGAAAGGCTCGTCTTTATTGGCGAAACCGGGACCACGACCAAGATGACACGGCTGCGGGGGCGGGCCCGCCGGGGACAGCGGCTGAAGATGAAGGCCCCGTTCGGTCACTGGGGAACACAGACCTTCATCGCGGCCTTGCGCCATGACGGCCTCACTGCTCCCTGGGTCATTGACCGTCCCATGAACCGAAAAATCTTTGAAACCTATGTGGAAACCCAGTTGGCCCCGACGCTTGCAGCGCGGTGACATGGTCATCCTCGACAACCTGTCGAGCCACAAAAGCGAGAAGGCCAAGGCCATCCTCAAAGAGCGCGGGGCGTGGTTCCTCTTTCTCCCGCCCTACAGTCCAGACCTGAACCCAATCGAGATGGCGTTCGCCAAACTCAAGGCGCATCTGCGCAAAGCAAAGGCCCGCACCATCGATGACCTGTGGAAGGCCGTTGGATCAATCTGCGACCTTTACACCCCGGAGGAATGCTGGAACTATCTCAAGCATGACGGCTATGTTGTAGATTAAATGCACGAAGCTCTAATTGGTTGCGCCCAGGCTCTGGTCGCGAAAAAGAGACATATTTCCTTGCTTCGGCACCCGCATTGAATTGAATCCGACTTGCTGATCGGCTGGCAATTGGATTTGACGGATGAGCTGCCATCGCGGGAAAGGCGCAGAATTGCTGGCTTTGGGCGCGCGATTTGTCGCGTAGGGTGTGTAGTCGTTTCCAGCTTCCGAGGCTGGCACCGGCATGATTGCCCGAATGGCCTTGGAGGGGATTGTCCTGCCGCTGTTGAGAATTGCTGAGGTGTGCGCCGATTGAGCGAATCCAGTCGCTGGCATTCGCCTCAAGCGCAGCGCCTATCGGGGAGCGGTTATGGGAACAGGCGGCCTACATTGAAAAAATATCAATCAAATCAATGCAGGTTGGCGGTGCTGTCAGTCCAATCGCAACTCGTCTCTAATTGGCGCAGCTGGGTCTTGATCGCGTCAGGCTTCAAGCCATGAGGTTCTGCCACTCGGCCAATGCGACCGAGCGGCGAGGTGACGTTCAGAATTGAAATGATTGTGCAGTGAGGCGTGGACCGAGACGAATTTCTGTAATACCAAGTCTTCTTGAGGTTGACTCATTTAGGGGATTCCCATTTTGCTAGTTTTCTGATTCTGTGTCGCAAGCTGAAGGAGGTTTGCGATGGCTGGAGCGATAGGGATACGAGGGGACTATAGC
>JBATDO010000263.1:0-13191 GCA_049663505.1 Sphingorhabdus sp. | reverse complement strand
GGAACTCCCAGTACAGGGTTGAGACCAAGATAAATAAGGTAAACGACATAGGCAATTGAAGCCAAACCGACCAATGCGCCCAATATTGGGACCCAGCCAATCAACCCTGCAACCCATACAGGTGTGGATGCATAGACCATGAGCTTGGCAGACTGAACCGTGTCCGACTTGCCATTAAAACTCGGCGAGACAGCGTTGACGATGATGATCATCAAAAATAATATTGCCAGAGAGAGCAAATATTGGATGAATGCCAAACCTGCAATTGCACTCAATCCGAGCGACATTGCGCCCCCCATTGCGCCAAAGCCACCTGCGGACATGCCAAGCACACCTGTAAACAAAATGCCGGCCACGAGCGGGATGGCCGCCAAGATCACAGCGTAACCGGTAAACAGTCCGCTGACATTGGCAGGTTCGCCGGAGATCGCATTCCATTCATCTGCTGGTTTCAACAATATGTTCTTTGCACGTTCAACAATTGACATCGACATTCCCCTCAAAAAACTGTCCCTGAGTTCAACAAAGACCATAAATGGGGCGCAATGTAAATGTTGACGCGCGCGTAAAGCCCAGTGAGGATGTCGCTTGCTGCAAGACTTCGCGAAATCTTTACATCAAGAATTGGTTGCAGTCCTGTAACTTTCGCTTTGCCTTCTTGATCCAATGCTGCTCGTGAAAAGTGACGATGTAATGCCTACAAAAAGCATTGTGACGAGCAGTATGCTCGCCCAACCCGGGGAGCATAAAAGAGTTTGCCAGAGGGTCTGTAAGCCGGGTTCTGTCCACGCCCTGCAGCGATGGGCGACCATTCATCTAAGGGCATTGTTACCAATACCTTCATGCAACCAACCCGGACGACTAGGCAGGAGGATGCCCACCTCGAAAGGCGCGCCGTCCCTATTCGGTTTTGCTCCCGGTGGGGTTTGCCGTGCCGCCACTGTTGCCAGTAGCGCGGTGCGCTCTTACCGCACCGTTTCGACCTGGCCGCATCGAGATGCGGTGGTTTGATTTCTGTGGCACTTTCCCTAGGGTCGCCCCCGCCGGGCATTACCCGGCACCGTTCCTCGCTGGAGCCCGGACTTTCCTCCCCTGAGCAGTTACCCACCCAGCAGCGATCGCCCGACCCTCTGGCAGAAGCTATATAGCACTGCCACCTTCACAGGCCAATAGCAGGCTTAATAAGATTGCACGGCATTCTCCGTCAATGATACCGTCAAGGTTATTGGGTCTGAATCTGCGTTGAAAAGCCACCACGGCCGCACGTGCGTCCGCAATGCCATAACCGTAACGTTCCAGGGCGAGTAGGAAAGCTGCATCAGCCCAGCCTGGGTCCACAAGCTTTTTCGTTGGACGCGGAACTGCCAATCCCATCTTGGCCAGTTGCTCCCAGTCAAAAAGCTCTCCTGGATCTTCTTTGCGTGAGGGCGCTACATCACTGTGACCAACAACATTGCGTGGTTCAATATTGTAGGTCCGGGTAATCTCGGCCACCAACCTGGTCACTGTGTCCATCTGCTCTTCGGGAAAGGGACGATAGCCCCACTCGTGCCCGGGATTGACAATCTCGATACCGATGCTTGCACTATTCACATCGGTAATTCCCCGCCAGTGCGAAAGTCCAGCGTGCTGGGCCCGCTGTTCCTCGCGAACCATGTGTACGAGTTGACCATCTTCATCGACCACATAATGCGCAGAGACCTTCGAAGCAGGATTGGCGAGCCAGTCTATCGCTGAAGCTCCCGTTTTCATGCCGGTGTAATGCAGCACCAATATCGAGATCGGTAGGGTGCGTTCGCCGAAATTGGGCGATGGGGTCCAGATCATGGTCATAGCTGGACCATAGGCATAGCAACGAATTAGCGCAATATCAGGCCGTGAGGCGATGGCTTGCAATATAGCTCGCGGCTTGACGTGCCAACGGCTCATAAAATCCACGGAACTCCCGGCTCGCCTTGAACTTCTCTGTTTGGCCAATGACAGTTTCCGCCGCGCCCAGCATCAGGATGCCCCCATCTGCCAAAAGTGGAGCTATTCCTTCCAAAACCTGAGATCGCTTGTCGTCGCTTAAATACATCAGCATGTTCCGGCACAAAATGACATCATATGTCCCAAGATGGCGATTTGGTTTTAACATATTGTGCTCCGCGAAAGTTACCATGCGACGCAGATGTTCCTTTGCGTGCCACTCCTCGCCACGCTGTTCAAAATGTCGCAACATTTGCATCACGGGAAGTCCGCGCTGGATTTCGAACTGCGAATAGCGCCCTGCCCTGGCCTGCGCGAGTGCAGATGTCGACACATCGGTGGCCAAGATCTGGATCGACCAACCACGCCATTTTTCCGGGTTATCAGCAATTGCTATTGCCAGCGAATAGGGTTCCTGCCCTGTCGAACAGGCTGCGGACCAGATGCGCAGTCTTTTTGTGACCATTCGGCGTTCGCGGATGGTGTCGAGTACGGGGCCTGTAAGCAAAGCAAAATTTGCCTGGTCGCGAAAAAAGCATGTCTCGTTGTTCACCATCGCTTCCACGCAGGCGAGCGTCAATTTAGGATCGGCCTCGATTTCGATCAGCGCAATCAGTGTGTCCAGGTCAGGTATGGAATTTTGCCGCATAATAGGTTTCAACGCCATGTCGATCCGCCAATGGCGATTGGCGAGCAGCGTTTGTCCCGTGTGCTTTTCCAGCAAGTCTGAAAGAGCCTGATAGGCATAGTTTTCGGCGATGTTCATGCAGAGTTCGCAATTCGGGCAAATAATCCAGATATTTGTTCGGGCGAAACGATGGCAGTTGCGAGTCCTTCTTTTGCCACAGCACCTGGCATCCCCCAGACAACTGATGAGTCAACATCCTGCACCAGGATCGCTGCACCTGTTTCGGACAATCGACGAGCGCCGTTAACGCCGTCATTGCCCATGCCGCTGAAAATGACCGCGATCGCTTCTGCGCTGTATGTTTGGGCAATAGATTCAAACATGGCATCGACAGAAGGGCAATATCGACTTGCCGAATAATGCTTCTGGTGATCAATGACGACTTTGCCAAATTCCTTGCGGCAGACCAGGTGGGCATGTCCGGGAGCGATATAAATGTGGTTCGCGCGGACAATTTCGCCTGGTTCTGCAACCTTGACCACTCGATCGGTTAGCCCCCCCAATTGCCGGGCAAAAAACGGCATAAATGCCTCCGGCAAATGCTGGGTAATAAATATCGGACAATCCAGCGATGGTGCCATATTTCTTACGATTTCGTAGATTGCCGGGATACCCCCTGTTGACGATCCAATAGCGATGCAGCTGGGCCTTGGGATCTGGTGGAAATCCACGGCACGCTTGACGACAAAGGCCGCGTCTTTGCGGTCTTTAGTCGAACGACCAAGGCGGATCACCTTGTCAATTAAGATCTCAGAGAAGCGCCCTGAAAAACCCGACCGGCCTGGCTTTGCAAGAGTATCACATGCTCCAAGCGACAAGGCCTGGATTGCAGCTGGGCCATTTTCTTCGGCAAACGCAGACACAACCAGTATGCGAGCCCCCTTCGCCCTTGCTTGGATATCAGGTAGCGCATCCAGACCCGATCGCTTGGGCATTTCGATATCAAGCAATATGATGTCCACATGCATCGTTGCAAGGTTGTCCAGTGCAGATTCACTGTCCTCCGCTTCACAAACAATCTCGATCTGTTCATGGTTCCCCAGCACCCGGGCAAAAATCGAACGGGCAACTATGCTGTCATCCACCAACATCACCCGAATAGGTGCGCGTCTGTGGTTCAATGGATTTCCGACTAGTGTTTGAATGGCTGTCATCGTTGTGAACGCCAGCTACATGCAGCCTACAATTTGTAATTTTGCCTCAAGCGTTTCTCGATCAAACGGTTTCATCACATATTCGTCTGCGCCTGCATCAATCGCGGCTTGAATATGATCAATTCCGTTTTCGGTTGTGCAGAAAATGACTTTCGACGACGGAACTGCCCCCGTCGAACGATAAGCCCGCAAGAAATCCATTCCACTCATGATCGGCATATTCCAGTCAAGAAGGATGACGTCGGGCACTCGGGTCGCGCAATGTTCCAGCGCTTCCCGACCATCTGCGGCCTCGGACACGTCAAACTTCATGGTTTCCAGAATATGGCGTGCGACCTTTCGGATCACCTTGCTATCATCAACAATCAAACAGGATTTCATGAAGTAATCCACCTTAATGAGGGCCAAGATCTGACCGTACCGAAGGCACGTTATCGACCCGTTAATAGAACCCACAACACAAAGAATTATTATGCGGCAATCGCATCGGTGCCGTTCACCAGAGTTGCAGGATCGAGGATCATGACCAGTCGGCCTCCGACCGAGGCCGTGGCGCGAACGATTGGCGCCCAGTCCTTGGCCGGTTTTATGTTCGGCTCGGCCTGGCTATCGTGGATCGAGATGACGTCCTCGACGCGGTCGACCAGCAAGCCATATTGATGGCCTGCGACATCGATAACCACCGCGAGCGCACCCTTAACCGCGCTCTTTTCTACGCCAGACACGAGAAACTGAGTATCGATCAGGGTCATTACGCGGCTACGCAGTGCAAAGAGCCCGGCGACAGATGGATCGCTTCGTGGGACGGGAACAATATCTTGAACATGGACGATCGATTCGATCTTGTCGGTTTCGATCGCAACACACGCGCTATTAAGGTGGGCGATGAGGTATAGGGAGGTCATATCACGAATTTCCCGCCAGTCTTGCTTCAATTGCCGAGATGAGCCCAACCCTGTCATATCGATAAATGCTGTGCACATTGTGGTCGACCACATGACTGGTGTCTCGTAGTCGCACAGTCCGCTGATCATCGATCGGGTCAGACGCGTTTTCGTGCGAACGGTTCAACACGACTGCTGCATTTTGCAGGTCGAGCGGATCAAAACTGACGGAATAGCCAGATGCAGTCAACAATGGCCCCAGGATTCGGCGTTCCCAATATGAATCTTCAGCACAATCAATGTAGCATAATGGAGCTTGGCCGGAGGTCCTGGTCGGCATGTTTGACAATTCAAAATATTGGAAGACATTCACCAACTCGACTGGCTCGCCGAACGCGTAAACAACTCCCTCGTGCGAGCCTGGGTCCGCACTCGGAACGAGTTCACCATCTAGGGTGAATATGTCGAGCACATCTTCGACAACCAGATATTTGCTCACCTCACCATCAGTGAGTTTCAGTAGCTTGATCAAGCCTTGGGATGGAACTTCATGAAGTTCGCAGACGTCATGAAGTCGACCATCAACCATGACCCTCATTTTTCCACCGATGAACTGGATCTGAGATGCATCAACATCTTCCATTCTGTCAATTGCGGCTAGGCGTATCGCGCGCTTGTGACCGTCCGATGCTACAAATAATAGCGCTGAAGGTCGGTTCTTGTCAGCGTGAACGACATTGTCAACTGAGCCGCCCGCGTGCACTTGATCAACCAGACTAACACCGAGCGCTGAGGCTATTCCGCTCGCATCGAGCAACAACATTGGTCGCCCATTGTCGGGAAGCGATGTGCCGGCATAGAGGCCTGTTGCCATAATCAATGGAGCGCCAGGCTTAACCACCAACTCCTCGTTATCTATAACATTTGCTACCTCCAGAACGAAGATCGCTCCAACTGCAGGGCGCATGACGATGAGAGTTCTGTTGGTGCGACCGATTTCGTCATCTCTGCTCAAACCAAGGACATCTTCAAGACATCCAAATGGATATCGCTCGCCGCGAATCGAAGCGACTTTGGTCCCGCCAAGATCCTCGATTTTTACGTTCGCATTGGACGCAGAAATGATTTCTACAACCGAGCTACGCGAAATGCCAAATATGTGCTTGCCTGCCCGTACTGATAGCCCTGCAATGATCGACAACGTGAGTGGAAGACGCAAAGTCATTTTCAAACCATTGCCTTCAGCATTTTCGAGCTCGATCGTTCCACCAATGGCCTGCAAGTTGGTGCGCACGACATCCATGCCGACACCCCGCCCGGAAATGGAGGTCACTTTTTCAGCGGTCGACAATCCTGGCGTGAATATCGTGTTGAGCTGCGCGCGTTCCGGCATTTTCTGCCATTCAGCCGCGGTCACGATCTTGGCCGCCATTGCGCGAGCCCCCAGTTTCTCGAGGTTAATACCTCGCCCATCATCAAAGATTTCAATCAAAATCTGATTTCCAGACTGCCGCGCGACGATGCGAATGTGGCCAACTGGGTCCTTGCCCAACATGCGACGCTCGCTCGCTGGCTCAATGCCGTGATCGGCCGCGTTACGAAGAATATGTGCCAAGGGATCTCTCAGCGCCTCAACCATTTCGCGGTCAACCTCGACTTCACTACCATCGATGCGCAAATCGATATTCTTGTCGAGCTCTATCGAGATATCGCGTAGCAAACGCGGAAGCGATGAAAACAGCCGATCAATGTTCTGCATCCGCATAGTACCCACTGCATCGCGCATTTCAGCTACAGATGCTGACAAACGCCCAAAGCTGTGTTCAAGGTCATTATTCAGTCCAAATTTGCGTAACTGGCGTGAAACCTCATTGCGAGCCAACACCATATCGGAGACGCCGCTCATCAGCTTATCAAGAAGCGCCAGTGATACACGCACCGTCCGGGCTTTGCCTCGAACGACATTCTCGTCACCGTCCAATTCGGCAGTCGCAAAGGTCATGGCAGAATGTGGTCCAGCGATCGCCGCATCTATCGCTGGATCCGGCAGAAATGCGAGCATTGTTTCGATCAAGTCATCATCATTATCGTAAATGGCCTGCCCCGTTTCCATCGCGTCGGTCAAAACTGCAATCCGGTCGATCACAGACAAAACCGCTGTGACCAGTCCGGCTGAAGCCACCAGCTCCCCATCGCGCGCAGCACTCAGCACATCTTCTGCAGCGTGGCTCAAACGGAGAAGTCTTGGCAAATCAAGAAAACCGCAACTGCCTTTTACGGTGTGAACAAATCGAAACACACTATCGAGTAATGCTCGATCCTTCGGCGACTGCTCCCACTGGACCAGCTGGCTGGTAAGGGCTTCCAACGTCTCTCGCGTCTCAGCAATAAATTCTTCGAGTAAGTCGTCCATGCGTGAGGCCCCGGATAATCGACCGACATCCTTGGCCTCATATGGTTAATAATTTGTTTAGCGCAGGTGTCCCGTCAGCTATTGCGGATGAGCGCGCCTATTACGAGATGTTCCGCATCTGGTTCAGCGATTTGCACTAAACCCCCGGAGCCGACAGCAAGGTTACGGGCCATCCAAGCCGCTGCGGTGCGCGAATCGACCATCGAAGGATCGAGCCCTCCCGTCAACGCTTCACGTATCGATACATCCATTACGATTCTCGGTCCATTTGCCCGGATGACAATTTCCTGCTCACCCTCGCGAATTTCTGCGCCGACAAACAGAGTGCCGCCACGAACAAGGGCATCGTTTGCAAGGAGCACAAGATTGAGCAGGATCTTAATGGCACGTTTCGGCATCAGCCCTGCAGGTACTGCCCATTCAAGTGTGGTTCGTCCGCTTGACGTCACCAGCGGTTCGATTACCGCCTTGGCTTCCGCTGGATCGACTTCGCTGCCGAAACCGCCCGCAGCGCCAAATGCCAGGCGAAAGAATTTCAATTTGTCAGCCGCAGATTTCGCGCTTTCTGCCAGCAAGTCCATGCACCTTTTTTTCATTTCAGGGTCATGTTCATCGGCGAGCAATTCTAGACCATTATTCATTGCCCCTACCGGACTCAGTAAATCATGGCACAGCCGAGAACATAGTAAGCTGGCAAGATCAATTTCAGATTCTGGCATTTTGAGGGTCTTCCTGTCTCAGGCTTTGAATGCAGCGCTAATGAACGTTGTTTGATGCGGTTTCAACCCTCGACGACTAGTCTCACCTTTTCAAAACACACAAGGCCATCGTCGCTGTAAACTGGGTTCCAAGCAGTGATATCATCCTTTGCAATGATCAGCCATGTCCGTCCGTCGACCGCTGCCATGGCGGCATCGGTTGAAGATGGCCTCGCAGCACCGTTGGGATGCGAATGAAAATAGCCGACAATCGGGGGCCCCTCCAGACGAGCATTTCTTTCAGCCTCTATCAGCAATTCGGGATCAATTTCGAATGAGCAGCGGGGCTCTTGTGCCACATTGCGTGCGAGCGTGGCTCTTTCGACGCGCGGTGCTACCCCCAAGAGCAGCCCGCAACACTCGTTATTGCCTGAATCCCTGGCCCAAAAAATCAATTCCTTCCACTGCTGCCTTGATAAAATCATGCCCATAACCCACATCTACCCAATGGTCGGGGGAAATACCATATTGTCTGGGGTAGTAGGTGAAGGCCGCTTGGACAGCGCGCTGGCCATGGCGTTGCCGAGCCTATCGCGTGCGCGCATTCAAGCGCTCATTGCCGAAAACGCCCTCATGATTGGCAACAAGGTCGCACTGGATGGATCCAGCAAGAAATACACGGGGCAATCATTTGTCTTGACCGTTCCCAGTCCTCGAGCTGACAAAGCGGAAGCTCAGGACATCAAGCTCGATATCATTTTCGAAGATGCGCACTTGATCGTTGTCGACAAGCCCGCTGGCCTGGTCGTGCATCCTGCCGCAGGGCATGCTGATGGAACGCTTGTCAATGCATTGCTCCATCACTGCAAGGGTAAGCTTTCGGGCATTGGTGGCGTAGAACGTCCTGGTATCGTTCACCGCATTGACAAGAACACATCCGGTTTGCTGGTCGTTGCCAAAAGCAATGCAGCGCATGAAGGGCTCGCCAAGCTCTTTGCAACCCATGCCATCGAGCGGCGGTATTTAGCTATAGTGAGCGGCAAACCTGCACCACCTGCTGGAACGGTACGCACCCAGATCGGCAGATCGACATCGGACCGAAAGAAGATGGCGGTACTGCCCGAAAACAAGGGAAAACATGCCATAACCCATTTCAGGACGTTAGAAGTCTTCAAAAGTTCGGCGCTCGTGGAGTGCACCTTGGAAACAGGCCGCACACATCAAGTACGGGTTCACATGGCACATATCGGCCATCCCTTAATCGGGGATTCCACTTATTCTAATCGACAAAACCCCTACAGAATCGGACCAAATCAGGTAAAATTTCAAAGACAAGCGTTGCACGCAGCGTCGCTGGGGTTTATTCATCCAGTGTCTGGAGAAACTTTACGGTTCGACAGCAGTTTACCAGAGGATATGCAGCTTCTGTTAAGCGTGCTTCATTTATAAGGTTTCAAAAGGGAACGCTTGCCAACGGGTGCTTGATGAGGCTCGAGGGTAAGCACAAAGAAAGAGAGAAGCATGTCTGAGAAAAAGAATGTTCCAGCCACGATCCCTGCCTTGGGGGGGGATGTAAGCTTAAACCGCTATTTGAGCGAGATACGTAAGTTTCCGGTACTAAAGCCCGAGCAAGAATATATGCTTGCCAAGCGCTTCCAAGAGCATGGCGATCCAAAGGCGGCAGAGCAGCTGGTCACCTCACATTTGCGCCTGGTTTCCAAAATCGCGATGGGATATCGTGGTTATGGACTACCTGTTTCCGAACTGATTTCGGAAGGGAACATAGGCCTCATGCAGGGTGTCAAGAAGTTTGATCCCGACCGGGGATTTCGCCTCGCGACTTACGCCATGTGGTGGATCCGCGCTTCAATGCAGGAGTTCATCCTCCGCAGCTGGAGCCTGGTAAAAATCGGGACCACTGCAGCGCAGAAAAAACTGTTTTTCAATCTACGCCGTATGAAGAATAATCTTCAAGCATTTGAAGATGGTGATCTAAATCAGGAAACGCTGACTAAAATCGCGACCGACTTAGGTGTATCAGAAGAAGAAGTGAACAATATGAATCGCCGCATGGCGATGGGGGGCGACACATCGCTCAACGTTCCAATGCGGGAGGACGGTGACGGTCAGTGGCAGGACTGGTTGGTCGACAACGACCCCTTGCAGGACGAACGAGTTGCTGACGCGCAGGAAGGCGACATGCGCCATGCGATGTTGTCAGAAGCACTGGACAGCCTCAATGAGCGTGAAAAGCACATCTTGACCGAGCGACGCTTGATCGATGAACCCAAGACGCTCGAAGAATTGAGTCAGGTATACAATGTGAGCCGTGAACGCGTTCGCCAGATCGAGGTGCGTGCATTTGAAAAGCTCCAAAAGGCAATGATGCGAATCGCCGGCGAAAGGCGTTTGCTACTCGCGCTTTGAAGACTGGTCGTAAAAACAGATGACGGACGGGACGCTCGACGCTAGCTTCGGTTTATGACCGAACCCAAGCGCTCGCTGCCCGTCCGTTTCTTTCGCTTCACACTCAAATTGCTTTTATATTTCGTGACCGCGAGCATAGCGCTTGTCGGCATATATGCAGTTGTGCCGGTGCCAACCACGCTCACCATGCTGCTCGATCCTAACGGTGCAAAAAGAAATTGGACCAGCCTGTCCAATATCTCTCCGAACCTGGTCCGCGCGGTTATCGCTGCAGAAGATGCCAAGTTCTGCAGCCATGACGGATTTGACCGCGAAGCCATTGAAAAAGCCTTGGAACGAAACAAGCGCGGTGGCAAAATTCGTGGTGGATCTACGATCAGTCAACAGACTGCCAAGAACGTGTTCCTGTGGCAGGGAACTGGTTATTCACGTTACGTGCGCAAGGCACCCGAGTTCTGGTTCACCTTCTTGATCGAGACAATCTGGACCAAGAGAAGGATAATGGAAGTTTATCTGAATGTGGCGGAAACCGGAATTGGGACATATGGCGCCGAAGAAGGAGCATTGCGATATTTCAACAAGAGCGCCGCTTCATTGTCAAGGATTGAGGCTGCGAGACTAGCAGCGGCCCTTCCCTTGCCTAAAAAACGAGCGGTAAATGGTGCGGGAGGTTTCACGCGACGATATGGCAACAGCATTTCTGCCCGTATCCGCGTCGTTCAACGCGACCGATTGGACAGCTGCATCTACAAATAATGAAGGGCGGCACCGCAGCACCGCCCTTCATTGAATTATCGGCTCGGCTTAGAACGCGAAGGTTACAGTGCCGCTGACTGTCCGGGGCGCACCAATCTGTACAAACCCAGGAGAACCATAAGTCGCAACTCCTGTTACCCGGTTGTAAGAGGCTGTCTGGGCGAGGCCGCCACCAAACCCGCCGACATAAAATTGGTCGAACAGGTTGTAGACATTGAGCTGCAGGCGTGTCTTGTCATTGAGCCCCAGAAACTCCAGATTTATGCTCGCATCAAGGTTTACCAACCAATAAGCGGGTGCCGAAGTCCCAAAAATCTCGGTGCGGGTTGTGGTCCCCAACGTTCCGCTAGGAACAGCACCTGTCGGAATGAAAGTCCCGGTATAAGTAGCCTCACCTGTGTCAAAGATATTGCGAGGCCCCGTACGCTTAGCGGTTACACCGATTTCGACCGGCCCCAGTTCCCCACGGACAGTCCCACCGAACGAATATTTCGGAGATCCTGCTTCGCGCTGGCCTGCGGTTGCTGCAAAAACTGGCGTGCCATTTGCATTCTCGCCAATTGCTACGTTATTCTTGATTTCAGACTTCATGTATGAACCAAAAACATAGACAGCGAGTTCGGGGATAGGCTGATAAGAAATCGAACCGTCAAAACCGTATTTGTCAACATTCCCAAGGTTACGATACACGTTCTGGTCAAGCTCCGGATCATAGGCCGAAGCAAGGCGATTGTTGAATTTCGTCAACCAACCCGAGAGTTGAGCCTGTATATTGCCCGAACGATACCGCAATCCGACATCCACGCTGTCCGTCGTTTCCGGCGCAGGCTGAGCGCCTGCTGCTGTCAACGGGAAGAAAAATGCGTTGTAGAGGCTGTCGGTACCGGGGACGGAAAGCCCCTGAGCAAAGCTTGCAAACATGCTGAACTCGGGGGTGAACTTATAGTTCAGGCCAACGTTTGGCAAAATCTTGTCATATTTGAAAACGCGATTTTGTGGCCGGCCTTGGCCTGGGTTCAATGTGGCATTGATCGTGTTCTGGTTAGCATCACCGAAGCATTCAACAAACCCGCCAGCCGAGCTGGTAAAGCAATAGTTGGTCAGGTCGCGCTTGAAGAACGGGGCTCTAACACCGGCAGTGACCACAAGGTTGCTGTCGATAAATTCGCCACGATATTCGCCCGAAATCTGCTGCAATATTGCATATGACAGGCGGTTTCGCTTTTGAAGCGTAACTCCATTTGATGCGATTTCTGGAGTGTTGACAGGGAAGACGTCAAATGGCTCGCCGTTTACATCCAGCCTGCCGACTTCACCTGTCTGGCGATGACGTGCGCGATCGAAAGTGTACGCAAGGCGAACAGAATGTTCGTCGTTGATTTCGTAGCGAAGCGAGCTGATTACACCGTAACGATGTGTCTGCGTCTGGCTGGGAGCCATCATCAGCACCTGGTCAAGAATGTCTCCGTCACCGTTCAGGTCCTTGCCAAAATATGGTGCGCCAGCAAGATATCCTGCCTGACAGTTTACGCCGGCACCGGCGGTAACAGTCGTACAGTTCGCCGTACCTCCGGTTGGATCAATATCGCGGCGGGCTTCACGCGCCGAAACGGTTCCGCCACCATTGGCCTTCACATATTGATAGCTCGGATCAACTGTTAAAGTGAGCTTGTCGCCGAAGCTGAATTTCGATGCTCCGCGGATGCTGCCCGTGTTCGATGGGTTGTAACGACGATCGAATTCATTGCCGCACGTGGTCGCTGACTGCGCAGTTCCAGCGACCGGGGTTACAACGGTCGAGCAAGGGTAGTTGATCAGATATTCGCGCTCGTCGTTGTTTGCAGGGAAGCGATTGCCGCTACCCGCCCCGACTACCCTGTTGGCATCATTGCGTAGCGGTAATGAACCGAAGAAATTATTGCGGTTTTCATTATAGTTACCTGAAATAGCTATGAAATCACCATCACTACCGATTGGCTGATATATCTTTGCATTATATTGCTGCTTGTCTACCACGCCATAATTATTGAACGGGTTATCGTTACGCGCCATTGATGCGGAGAAGAATGCGCGGGTGCCGAAGGAGGTTAGGTTGCCCGTGTTGACCATCCCAAAAAGGCGCATGAACGCGAACTCGCCCGCTGAACCGGACAGCTTAACGCCAAATTCTTCAGTGGGGGTCAACGTCCGGTAGTTCACGGTA
>JBATDO010000262.1:0-5810 GCA_049663505.1 Sphingorhabdus sp. | reverse complement strand
GTCCACTTGGATACGGCCAACAGGAACGCCTCGGCGCCTGATAATCGCGCGGGCGTTGCCGCCACCCGGCAACAAGCGACCAACGACGCTGATTTCAACGGGCTGCGACCTCGAGCCAAGGCTGGTACGGGTGAAACGGGTTATTTCAAGCCGTGTGTCTGCTCGCGGAAAGGCAGCAAAGGAAGACTGGGACCAGTCCAGGCTGCCCGTTGCTCTGCCACCTAGACCAAGACCGGGAAAGAAGGGATTGAGTATAGCTAAATCGACCCGGTCGAGCCGCGACTGCAATTCGAACCCCGCGCCATAGCTCCCCGCCAGTTTAACAGTTCCATCCGCAACCTTGATGGTTGCCAGCATGATCTCGTAATCATTCCGACCCGGAATTATCCTTACCGGCGAAACGGTTGAAAAATCGATGCTATTTGCGCGACCGCTTGCTGCTATCCGCCATAATCGCGGCGTGAGTTCAGCATTCGCCGCGATGCGAAAAGGGACGACGCTTCTCCCTTCGGCCAATAGCTTGGCTGTTCCGTTTCCTGCACGATAGTCAATCTTGGCACGTGCAGCAGCGATCGAGACCTCACCCATAAGCGCATTTTGAACTTGAACGTCGGCGAGAATTTGAGGCCTTTCATAAATTATGACGTCAGCCTTAATGATCGCGCGGCCGATCGACAGCGTCTGAACACCCGACAAACGAGCGTTTGAAGCAACCGCATCGATCACCGCGCGCTGATAGCGACCCTGCGCCATCAGGGCTATTGTTCCATCAAAACCTGCTCCTTGTCCGGTTAGCATGCCGACAAAGGGGCCGGAGGAGGCTTGCCGAATTCGCCCGGTAAGGGCAATTCCAGCGAAATCACCGCGCAATATGTCTATTGTCAGCGGACCATTTGAAGACAAGATGTCAAGGTCTCCGCTTACCGGACCATAATCAGTCACTCCCGTGAGTGCGATCCCATAGCCATTTCCATTTCGCGTCACCACCGCAACGATATCAGACAGCCCTACTCCAAAACCGGGCCGGGCCGCTGTAACGCGGGCGATGGGCCGGTCAAATGTGCCCGTGACCTGGACTGCCACAGGACCGTATCGAGTGGAGAAACCGCTCCCGTTAAATAGGACTTTGCCGCCTTGCGTCTGGTAGGTACCCTGGCCCTGATTTAATCGAAACTGTGGTGCAACGACACTCGCGCGCGTGATGCGAAGCACCCCGTCAGTGGCATATCGAATGCCTGCGTTGACAAACATCTGGCCACCAAGGAAATTTTGAAACCCGGGGCTGAACAGACGCGTTGAGCGCGCTTTCACCGTTCCGACGAGTGCATAGCCCGAACCGAGCTGCGTTTCCAAGTCGACATCAGTCTCGACATTGAACAGCCCTACCGACTCAACACGAAAATTGTCGACCCGGCCATTTAGTGCGCCAGTATAAAAGCCCTTGTTTATGTCGCCGATGACAATAGCGGTTGCATTTATTCGGTCAGATCGGATTTTCAGATTGTCAGACAGCAAGCGCCCATCTGCGATCGCGAGGTCGCCGTTGACACTAACATTTGTGAGCAGTCCACCGGCAATTGCGTTGATGCCCGTCACCCGCCGAGCCCGCGCATTGACTGGTACCAGGAATCGATCTGACTTGCCTTGCGCCTCTCCGCTTGCGAAAACTCCTTCGAAGGTAGTTTCATCGAATGACAGCCGATTGGCGGTAATGGAATAGGCCATTATGGGCTGCGCGAACGCACCGTTCAGTAGTATTTTTCCGTCAACCCCCTCGCCACTGAAATTGCGCGCCAGAACTGATGGCTTCAGGAGTCGGAAATCGAGTACGAGGTCTTCAAAGCTACCCGCTCCCATGTCAACGACGCCGTCGGCTTGCAATTCCAGGGCTGAAGATTGCAGGCTACCTTCAACCTTGGCCACGCGATCTTCAAAGGTTGCGGCCAGGTCGATGCGGGTGAGAGGCGCCAACGCGCGCGCCAAAAGCCCGTCTCCCAATAGCAATTGTGGTTGCATGGTCCCCTGCGCAGTGAAGCGCCCTTTGCGCGCCATAAGCGAGATGTCTGCAAGAATGTCTTCGCCTGTCGAAGCGTTCAGCCGACCATTCCACTTTTCCCAACTCCCCTTGCCATCAAGCCGCGCCCTGATAGGCACATTTCTGCCTGCCAGACCGGAAATCAAACCTCCTTTGGGTGCGTCAAGCGATAGGTGCAGATCGAACCTGTCATCGTCGGGGACAGCATCAAGCTTCAGGAAAAGCTTGTCCCCCCGCAGCGAGCTGGCAGTAGCATTGATGAGTGCGCGTCGGTCAGCGATCCGCACATTGCCTTGCAGGCTGGCGATCTGTTCTTTGCCGGCAATCGACTTGGCAAAGAGGATGCGATCGATCTTGAGTTGATCGATGGTGATATCGATGTCTGGCAACAGCGGCTCGCCTGTATCGGGCACAACCTTGAACGCGGGTATCCGCGAAATGCGCATTTCGGTGGCCGTTATGGCATCAATATCAAGAAAGCCGGTAAAATAGCCAAAGGGATGCCAATCGAGCTTGGCCTTTGGAATGGTGGCAAAGTTCCCCTTCATGTCGTAAAGACGGACATCACTCAGAATGGCCATGCCATAAATCGAACCGTCAATTCGTCCGATACGAATGCTCAAGCCATTTTCTAGTTGGTATGTCGCGATTTTTCGGGCGACAAAAGCTCGCCCAGCATTGGTGTCCAACCACAGATATACGCTGGCAAGCAACGCGAGCAATATTCCCATCGTCGCTGCCAAAATGATCGAAATTCGTCGTGTCGTCATCAGAATGCCTGTCCGATTGACACATAGACTGAAATCTTCGATTCGCCTTGTTTGCGATTAATCGGCGTTGCCAGGTCGAGTCGCACTGGGCCAAAATTGGTATAGAAGCGGCCCCCTATGCCAACGCCATAGCGCCAGTCATCGAACTTGGGGATGCTGCTTTCGTAAATTTGGCCTGCATCGACAAACCCCACTACACCAAAGTTCCCGAACCGGTAACGGGCCTCGACCGCAACTTCATTGGTACTGCGCCCCCCGACGGGGTCGCGATTGGGGTCTCTGGGACCCAGTTGCTGGAAGGCAAATCCCCGTACCGATCCACCGCCGCCGCCATAATAGCGCCTGGACGGTGCAAGGTTTCGGCGTGCAATTCCCGAAATCGAACCGACGCGAGCGCGACTTGCCAGGATCAGGCTTTCACTGGCCTTGTAGTAATATGAACCTTCCAGCATTGCCCGCACATAAAACTGCTTACCTGAACCCAGTGAAGCTTCAGGCGAAATGCGCAGATTCAGTCGGAAACCGCCTGTAGGATCGAGAAGATCATCGGAAGTGTCCAGGCCGAGCTGCCCTGGCAACGCTGCGACATAGTATAGTTGGCGCTCACGCAGAGCGCGCGCAAAGTCAAACTGGCCCTCATATGTACCCAATATCTCAAATCCGTAGGAATAAGTGAATTTCTTTTGCCAAATCGGCGTTGAAACATAGGCGATCGATCCAGCCAGTCGGCCCGTATAGGCATCAAATGCATCATAACTGCTGTGCAGCGCGGACAGGGTGAGCTCGACATTGCGATCACGGCGGCCAGCATTTGCTCGGTCAAATCCCACGCCCAGAGCCTGTTCAAGCGTCCCCAGCACCGCGTTAGCCCGAAGCGCTCCTTCGGGCGGGAACAGGTTGCGGTGCGTCCAGCTCCCCTCCACGCGAAGGCCCTGCCCGGTACCATAGCCCGCACTAGCGGTGATGGTACGTGGTGGCCCAGCTTCCTGGCGCACCAACAGGTCGGCATAGGCAGTGCCGTCAGGCGCGACATCGGTGCCAAGGATGGGCTCCACCGAAACGGTAGACAATAAACCCGTTGCCACCAATGCGGCGCGCAGGTCGTCTACCTTTCGTGCATCATAGAGATCGCCTCGCTTGAAGCGGCGCAATATGCCGATGTGCTCGGCGTCGAAAGCGGTAGTGCCCTCTGTCTTGATTGATCCGAAATAACTGCGGGCTCCGGTGTCCACAGGCAGGGTGTAATCACCAAGCCCTGTGTCACCGTCAAGAAGGATGTCGCGTTGGCCGACCAATGCGAAGGGATAACCATTTTCGGGTAGCTTTACCGAGATATTGGCTTCGGCCGCCAATATCGTATCTGCAACAATAGGGTCCCCGCCCTTGGGCACGAAGTTGCGGCTGATCAGGTCAATTGGCTGAACCTGCCTTGCCTCAAAAGCGATCGCTCCCAGGAAATAGCGCCGACCAGGCGTGACCGTCAATACGACCGTCAATAGCCCGCCTTCAATTGTCGGCGCATCAGTGACGACCTTCACCTCCGCATCGAAAAACCCTTCGCTTGCCATTATATCAACCAGCAGTTGCCTGTCTGCGCGGGCTCGACCAGCTACTACTGATCGGTTGCTGGCACGGCCATCGCCGTCGTCGAGCGCCGACAGGTCGTAAAAACGGTTTCGCACTCCTCTTAGCGCGGATGCATTTTGTGTGTTTTCTCCAGTCGTGGCAGCGTCAAGCCCCAGCACCTGCAGTGCGTAGCGCACATTCTGTGCGCTATCATTCTCGACCGGTTGGGTCGGCTCTGGCGGAGGCTCGGCATCAAAGCTCTCAATTGCTGGCAAAGGATCATCGAGAAGGGGATCGGTAATCGGTGGATCCGCAAGGATCTCAACCGTATCGCCGTCACGCAGGGCCGGTAGCGCTGACTCTTTTGCAGTCTGGGCACCCTGTTCCTTTATGTCCTGTGTTTTCTGCCAATCCGCAATGGGCTCAAGGGGAGCGTCTTCGAGACTTGGAATGGATTCGTCGAACTCGCTGTCTGTGATGATCGGCTGGGTCGGATCACCTTGCATAGTTCCGACAACCGACTGGTCATTGACTTGTGCGAGTACAGGGGTGGCACTTGCCATCACCACCAGAACTGAAATGGCAATCGAACGGCCCAAAATTCCCAAACTCCCCGCCACGCGCTAAACGTTAACACTCTCACGCGTAAAATGTTTCAACCATTTGCGTTGAGAAGCAGCAATTAGCCAGCGCCAATGTATGTGTCCGGCGCAATTTACGGGCTGCAGACGCAAATGCGCCACACCGATCCTCACCATTCCTCTCCAGGTCGCAGGGGTGGTGGACAGGGTCGAAATGCTCGGCTCCTTCAACAAGGTCGGTGTATCAACAATTGCTAGACGATATCAAAATGAGTGCAATCACCTGGTCGGTGCGAGCTGGCTATTGGCCTGTCGCTATCGTTGCGACTCCAGCTTATAGGGTACCTCTCGGCGAACCAGCTCGGGCTTGAATTCGTCGTTCTTGATAGCGCGGCTCCGAGCCTGCGGACCGTACGCTGTCCGGTTGCAAACAACACGCGTGGACCCGGCCATGTAGTCGCAGCTCGTGTTGGTATGACCATGCGCCAAAAGCGCGGTCCCCGAATCTTCGACGAGCTCGGACAGGTCGCTGCAGAACGCCGGGGTCACCGGATCATCCGCATAACGCTGATGGACTGATCGGGGACGTGGAAGGTGATGGGTGACGACGTTTGCCATCAAACGGCTCGCAAAGCCCCCCCTCAAGCCAGAAGCGCGACACCGTGTGCCGCCTGAGCATTTGCTCGGGCGGCAGAGCCTTTCGCAGGTCAGTCGGGAAAACTACCCAGACTTCGTTCATCCAAGCGCGTTGCATCCCAAAGCTCATAACGGATAGCCTGAGTTGTATTAAAATACTGAATAAGTGAGATATTTTTGGTAGCGGAGGAGGGACTTGAACCCCCGACCCCAGGATTATGA
>JBATDO010000261.1:0-3647 GCA_049663505.1 Sphingorhabdus sp. | reverse complement strand
GAACAAACCAATTCTCGTCCTGGCCACCTAGGAAATTCTGGTACATCGCGATATTGTCAAGCGTGATGCCACCCGACTTGTCGAGCCTGTACCAGTTGTCGAGCACATATCCCGAATAGGGCAAGAGCGGCGCAAGGTCGAGATGGTCGGCTAGATGCACTATGGGGATAGCGAGGTTCGCAGGTAGCTGGATCGGCGGTTCGCTTTCTCCCCAGACATAGGCCTGCACAAGGAATGAATAATGAACCATCGCAGTTCGGATCTGCGCGTTGCTCGCCGATCCGATGAATGCCGTCATGTCAGGAAAGGAGAGCTGGCGGAGAAAATGACGGGTGTGTCCAGTTGTGATCAGGGCCGAAAGCTGGCTCGCAGCGTCGAGAACATCGTCAAAGCTCTCAGGTAGGGTGACTTCGTCAATTTCATGGGCTGAAAGATAGCCCCGCTCTGTGGACAGGCCAAAATCTCTAAGGTTCATGGGATTGCTCATGCGCGAGGCGCGGGTTGGGCCGCCTCTGCAAATTTGATATCAATTGAAATCAGTTTGCGCAAGCACTGTCAGAATCAGAATGGCAG
Organism: Sphingorhabdus sp.; assembly: GCA_049663505.1. Taxonomy (GTDB): domain Bacteria; phylum Pseudomonadota; class Alphaproteobacteria; order Sphingomonadales; family Sphingomonadaceae; genus Sphingorhabdus_B. Next base: position 3,074 of record JBATDO010000261.1, on the reverse strand, counting down.
GACATCTTCATATTGCGACAATGGAGGGGCGCCGACTACCTTCTCGCCGTGGCGGAGGAGGAAGACATGGCGCACGATTTCTGCCTGTTGCTCAATTCCATATTTTTCGAGCTTCCATCCCGGCTTCAGGCTATAGTCGTAGCGACAAAAAGGATGTCGTTTCAGTGGCAGAAATATCCCTCTTTGATGTTGCCAGACATGCACGAGCTCATGAATGAAATGCCCTTGCAGGCCTAGGTGCTGGTCGCAAAAATCCGTGCAAAAGAGATCGCTACCGGGATGAAACCATAAATGGCCATCGGGGGCCATGGTTATCTGTTTGGGTTGAAACCACCACCATTTGCGATTGTGGATGCGTATCTTTTCATAGTGAAGAGCATCCCCAAAAATGCCCTGTGCCAGGCCACGTTCGCGTATTGTCAGTGCTCTTCCAGATGAATGTGCACCAAACATCGATTAATTGAGCGCCTTTTTTTCGTCAGGCTCGGTGCCGTCCATCTCCTGCACCCTTGCCTTGACCAAAATGCGCTCGTTGTTCGAGAATAAGAACTCTGTCTCGATTTCCCCAAGGCGGCGCGGAACCAGATTTACGCCCCACATCATAACATGCTTGCCGCCCTTTTTGAATTCCACTTTGCCCTTTGCTGGAATAGCTACCCTGTTCATCGGAAACATGGTGACTGCACCTGTCTGGGAGTTTTTCCCTACATCATGCATTTCCACACGGATCACAGATGGCGAACTGACACGCAATAAATAGACGTCCTTCGGGCCGCCATACACATTAAAGTGGTAAGAAGACGGGTTGCTGTCGACAGGCGATAAAGTCAAGACGGCATCCTTGACCTTGAGTTGCGGTGTTGGTTCGCATGCACCAAGTAACAATGCAGCAGTGGCCGTGATCAGCGAAAATGTCCTTCGGGTCATAATATGCCTCAATTCCGATCGTTCAAAAACCGTCTAAAACTGGGTCGCACCCGAGCTTTTTACTTATCTAGGTGCGTCGAAGCCTTGTGCCAAGCAATTTGGCACCTATATCGCCGCTACAAGATGTGATTTCGGAAAACATCGGTGCCTGAAGGGGCCAATGCCGAAGCAGCATCTCAGTTCAAGAGCATATTCGGGGTAAGTACATATGGCAAAAGTAATTGGTATTGACTTGGGTACAACCAACAGCTGCGTTTCTGTCATGGACGGCGGCAAACCTAAGGTCATCGAAAATGCAGAAGGCGCGCGCACGACGCCGTCTATTGTCGCCTTCGCCAAGGATGGTGAGCGTCTGATTGGTCAGCCGGCAAAGCGCCAGGCTGTCACAAATCCAGACAGCACGATTTTTGCGGTCAAGCGCCTTATTGGTCGTCGCTTCGATGATCCGATCACCAAGAAGGACACCGAACTGGTTCCCTATGAAATCGTCAAAGGAAAAAATGGCGATGCTTGGGTCGAGGCCGGCGGTGAGAAATATTCACCTTCGCAAATCAGCGCATTCATCCTTCAAAAGATGAAGGAAACAGCAGAAGCTTATCTTGGTGAAACTGTCACACAGGCGGTTATCACGGTTCCTGCCTATTTTAACGATGCGCAACGTCAGGCAACCAAGGATGCGGGACAGATTGCTGGTCTTGAAGTCCTTCGTATCATCAACGAACCCACTGCCGCAGCACTGGCTTATGGCATGGACAAGGATGAGAACAAGACAATCGCCGTTTATGACCTTGGCGGTGGCACGTTTGACATTTCTATCCTTGAAGTTGGCGATGGCGTTTTTGAAGTCAAGTCGACCAACGGCGATACGTTCTTGGGCGGTGAGGACTTTGACTCCAAGCTGGTTGAATATCTGGCAGCTGACTTTCAGAAGGCCGAAGGCATTGACCTGACCAAGGACAAGTTGGCTCTGCAGCGGTTGAAGGAAGCGGGCGAAAAAGCGAAGATCGAATTGTCGTCGGCACAAACAACCGAAGTGAACTTGCCATTCATCACTGCCGACCAAAATGGGCCAAAGCACTTGGTGAAGACAATCACGCGTGCTGATTTGGAAAAGCTCGTTGATGACTTGATCAAGCGGACGCTGGAGCCATGCAAGAAGGCATTGGCTGATGCCGGCCTGAAAGCCGACGCCATTGACGAAGTCGTCATGGTGGGTGGCATGACCCGCATGCCCAAGGTACGCGAAGTGGTGAAAAACTTCTTTGGCAAGGAGCCACATACTGGCGTGAATCCGGACGAAGTTGTTGCAATGGGTGCGGCTATTCAGGCAGGCGTGTTGCAAGGCGATGTTAAGGACGTGTTGTTGCTTGATGTAACCCCATTGTCGCTCGGCATCGAAACGCTGGGCGGTGTTTTTACACGCATGATTGACCGCAACACGACGATTCCGACCAAGAAAAGCCAGGTCTATTCGACCGCCGACGACAATCAAAATGCTGTGACAATTCGCGTTTTCCAAGGTGAACGCGAAATGGCAGCGGACAATAAGTTGCTCGGTAACTTCGATCTTGTTGGTATCCCGCCAGCACCACGTGGTGTTCCGCAGATTGAAGTGACTTTTGATATCGACGCCAACGGTCTTGTTAGCGTAACCGCAAAGGACAAAGGCACCGGCAAGGAACAGCAGATCAAAATCCAGGCGTCAGGTGGACTGTCGGATGCCGATATTGATCAGATGGTACGAGATGCTGAGGCTTTCGCCGAGGAGGACAAGAAGCGCCGTGAAGCAGCGGAAGCGAAAAACAACGCAGAAAGCCTGGTTCACACGACCGAAAAGCAGTTGCAGGAACATGGTGACAAGATCGACGCAGGGTTGAAAGCCGAAATCGAGGCTGCCGTTTCTGAAACCAAGACTGCAATTGAAGGCGGTGAGCCTGAAGCGATGAAGGAAAAGGCAACGGCCTTGGCCCAAATCGCAATGAAGCTTGGCGAGGCGATCTACAAGGAAGAGCAAGCTTCGGCTGGATCTGCCGATGGTGCTGCTGAGGATTCTCCTGCAGACGAAAATGTTGTCGACGCTGAGTTTTCCGAAGTCGAAGACGACAAGAAGGACTAAATTTTGAGTTTCCGGCCGTCACATGCAACGC
>JBATDO010000260.1:0-2446 GCA_049663505.1 Sphingorhabdus sp. | reverse complement strand
ACCCTAAGCGCCGGCAGCCTAGCGAAATGCAATGGTAACGGCGCTCAATTCCCTTGATCGAAAGGTGCTCCGGGATCTCTGGAGAATGCGGTCGCAGGCAGGCGCGATAGCGCTCGTGATCGCGGCTGGAATTGGCATGGTGATAATGTCACTCGGCATGATCAGGTCACTCGAAGATACTCGTGACGCTTATTATGATCGCTACAGGTTTGCCGAAGTCTTTGCGCCGGCCAAACGCATACCTGAAGGCGTGCTTGCGCATGTCAAGGACCTGCCAGGTGTGCGTTTGGCCGAAGGCAGGATAACGGCTGGCGCAACACTCGACGTCGAAGGGATAAACGAGCCGATTTCCGTTCGCATTCACTCGCTTCCAAAAAATGGCCAGCCAAAGATGAATGCGCTCGTCCTCAGAAGTGGACGATGGCCTGATCCAAACCATCCCTATGAAGTGCTGGCGAGCGAACGCTTTGCAAGTGCTGCGAGAATTGGTCCGGGAGATGAAATGGATGCGGTGCTTTATGGCAAGCGGTTGCGCATGCGGATTGTCGGAACAGTGTTGTCGCCAGAATATGTCTATGCACTGGGCCCCGGACAGATATTCCCCGACAATCGACGCTTTGGGGTATTGTGGATGGGTCAAGAGCACTTGGCGGCCTCGCTTGACCTTACCAATTCTTACAATGAAATACTGGTCCGCCTGGATCGGGGTGCAGTTGCAACAGATGTGATCAGGAAGCTCGACAATCTTCTTGCACGCTACGGTGCGGCCAGTGCCTTTGCTCGCTCAGAGCAGCTTTCAGATCAATTCGTCACCAACGAAATGGATCAGCTCAGGACAATGTCTACGATATTGCCTCCGATCTTCCTCGGAGTTGCGGCATTTCTCATAAACATGGTTCTCTCGCGCCTGATAGACGCCGAGCATGAAGTGATCGGTCTTTTGATGGCATTCGGTTACCGAAGCCGTGCGATCATCCTGCATTATACCAAGATTGCAATTGCACTCTCGGTACCAGGACTGTTGCTCGGGATCTTCCTGGGTTCCTGGATGGGCCGAGGCCTTGCTGGAATGTACCAGGAATTTTTTGTCTTTCCGTTTCTCAACTACAGGGCTGGCCTCGACATTTACGCTCTTGCATGCCTCACTACGATCTTGATCGTCATTTTAGGGGTATTCCAGTCGGTCACGAAAGTCCAGCGGATGACGCCGGTCGAAGCGATGCGTCCACCGCTGCCCCCAAGCTATTCCGGCTCGATCGCTTCGCTGGTAAGCCGTCTGCGATGGCTCGACGAACCAACTCGAATCATTATTCGTGGAATCGTCCGGCGGCCATTTCGATCGGCATTGGGTTCTGTTGGCGTCGGGGCAGCGCTTGGGCTGTATATCACTTCATCTGGATCGAACGACAACATCGATCGGATGATGGCCATTCTGTTCGACCAGTCCAACCGGGCTGATGTCATGGTGATTTTTGCCGAACCGCTCGATGAACGCGCGATGTTCGCGCTGGCGCGCGCACCAGGTGTATGGCGGGTCGAGCCAATGCGAATGGTCGCCGCCAAGCTTGGCGGTGGGCGTGGTTCGAAGCCTGAAGCACTCACCGCTGCAAGTCCTGGCAGCGATCTCAACAGGATTGTCGGCATTGACGGAGCGGTAATCGAACCACCCGCGCAGGGCATATTAATTTCCCATGGCTTATCCAACCAACTGGGACTGGGAATTGGCGACCGCCTTGATGTACAGGTGACAGAAGGACGTAGGACACATTTCACATTACCGGTCGCGGGCATCATGAAAAGTGTAGTTGGAAGCCCAGCCTATGCAGACATGGAGATCGTGGCAGACCGGCTCTATGAAGCGCCTTTGATGTCGGGTGCCTATCTCGGCGTCGACACAAACCAACTTGACGATCTTTACCGCTATCTCAAGTCCACCCCGGTCATCGCGGGAGTTTCGCTACGTTCAGCTGCACGCAGCGGGATCGAGGAAACCATCGGCGAGACCATGGGAATTGTGCGGCTCTTCAATACTGGTTTTTCAGCCTTGATTGTCTTTGGCGTCGTCTACAATAATGCGCGGATCAGTCTTGCCGAGCGAGCTCGTGACCTCGCCTCGCTGAGGGTCCTGGGTTACCGCAGGTCGGAAGTGTCCTATATCTTGCTGGGCGAGCTCGCGATACTTGTCATAATCGGCCTGCCAATCGGAATTCTGTTTGGCTATAATCTGTCTTCCTGGCTTACTGCAAGCCTCGGTGGAGACCTGTTCATCATTCCCTTCGGGCTCAAGCTCTCGACAATTGCCTGGGCAGTCTTGATGGTGTTTGTGGCCGCGGCTATCACCGCCTTGTTCGTGCGCCGACGTCTTGATGGCCTCGACCTGGTTGCCGTTCTGAAGACTTGGGACTGAGATATGGCCAAACAAAGCTTTTTACGACCGGGACCATTT
>JBATDO010000259.1:0-4555 GCA_049663505.1 Sphingorhabdus sp. | reverse complement strand
GTATGTGATCGATCAATGCGCGGGTGCCATGTATCGCCGGGCCTTCCTCGTCACCGGTAATGATCATGCTGATTGTTCCTGCTTCAGCAGGAATGGCATGCAATGCGGCTACAAATGCAGCTATACTGCCCTTCATGTCGACGGCCCCACGGCCATGGAGGAGTTCCCCGCGAACTTCCGGTTCGAACGGCGCGCTGTGCCAGCCGTCGCCGGGAGGAACGACATCGAGATGCCCGGCGAAAGCGAAATGACGGCCAGGACTTGCCCGGATGGCAAAGAGATTTTCAACAGGCCCGCCATGTGCAGGGTTGTTATCCCCTTCGCCCGCGACGAAGCGCTCCACTGTAAAGCCCAAGGGCGTTAACATCGTTTCCAGCAGGTCGAATATGGCACCTTGTGCAGGTGTAATGCTTTCGCAAGCCATCAGGCTTCTTGCATATTGAAGAGCTAGGCTGTCAGTCATTGAAATCCCTTATAGCTTCGCGGCGCAGCCCTAAGGGCATATCGATGCGGAAACAAGGGTAGCTTGCAAGCCCGGATTACACGGCAGTCTTTCGCAATGCTCTGTCGGTCAATGCGGCATCTGCTTCAACTGCGCCTACGATTGCAACGCTGCCATCTGTTTCGCGACGGGCAACCAACAGGACAAATTCTTCGCCTGCACCGAAAAATTCACTGAGGTCGCGGCGACGCGCAGAGCGTAGTCGTGGACGAGGGTCATCGCCAGAGGCAGCCACCTGTTGGCCAGAGGCGATCTTTCTCGCCCGGCGCTCGGCTGCAACGATGCCCTTTAGCCCGCCGTCATATTTGGCAAGAATATCAGCGAGCCCGCCCATCGCAACCGCATGGCGGTCTGCATATTGGAGAGCGGTGGAAAATTCAGTCAGGCGCGTCTTGTCATAACCAGCGCCAAACACGAGTTTCACGATCGGGGTGAACGGCGCGCGCTCCTGGACAACAAGTCCGGCATCTGTCAGCAATTCTGCATAATCGTCCGGATGCTTGGCCGCAACAAGTGCAAAATCGTGTGCGCGGCCGATTGCCTGGTAGAGCGCTTCGCGTGTCCGCAAATCTGCATCAAGCGCGGAGTCTGCACAGAGTCTGGCTGCGTGCAGCCAGTCGGCCAGGGAAGAATTTTCATCGGGAACAGCTTCATCAACGACGAAGTCATCACCAAGCGTGAGTTCGCCCACAAGCGACAATTCCTCGAGATGCCCGGTGGTTGGACCATCAGCCCAGACCGGGACATGTTCCTGGCGCGGCGGAGCACTTGCCAGGGCCTGCTCGACCTCAACCTCCAGCGGGGCCATGATGTCCCTGCTGGCCGCTTCTTTCCAGTTGATCACTCCATAGATGAAATCAATCGTGTCGTCGTCCGATGAGTAAGGTAGCAAAATCCCACGGTACATGATGGTGAGTCCGCTATCATTTACAAATTCAGCCTCGAAGCCGATGGGCGCGCGGTTGGCGATGATCTGCAAGTAATGATCAGTTATCCGCGATAAGAGCGAGCGGCTTGGTACTTCGTCAAGATATGTAATTGTGTCACTCAACCCGCATTCGGCGCGGAGTTTATCACCCAGATACTCGATTGATGGGTTCTCTATGCCCGAAGTGAAATCGAGCAATACACTATATTCTCGAAAATCCTGTAAGCCTTCAGGATCTAGGTCCTCAATGCACGGATAATTCTTGTCGTGAAGTTGCGCGGTCCAGAAATTGTAAGCCCGAACCTGCATCCGGCGTTCGTCACCGGACACGACAGGAGGTGCCTCGATCGCTGCATCCTCGTCTTCAAAAGCGGCATAGCCCGGGTTTCCGGAATCGCTGTCCGGCCCAAACGGTTCAAATCCGCGCAAATTATCCATCTCTTGGTCCTGTCGATGTCAGTCGCGACTATTTTGTCTCCTTCAATTTGCCCAGAGATGGTTAAAATGGCGTAAACTTTTCGAAATTTCTCTTGGATGAAAACAGCTATCGCCCGCAAGGGAGCTAGTTCAGCACGCGGGCCAGCGCATCGGCCCAACCCGAAAGCCGTGCAGCACGTGTGTGGGAAGCGATCCGCGGCGTGAAGCGCGTCACCCCGCCGCGCATGCAAGCGGCCTCTTCAAGCGATGAATAGAGCCCTGCACCAACCGCTGCAAGCATCGCCGCCCCCAGCGCAGTCGTCTCGATAAAGGCAGGCCGCTCAACATCAATTTCCAGCATGTCGGCGAGATCCTGAGCCATCCAGTCGTTGGCTACCATGCCACCATCAATCCGCAGTTCTGCCCAATCAGCACCATCGGCCGCAAAGGCCGTTTTGAGATCGTGAGTTTGATGTGCCATGGCCTCAAGTGCAGCACGTGCGACGTGCGCCTTGCCTGCAGCAAAGCTCAGTCCACTGATGCTTCCTCGAGCTTTAGGCTGCCAATGCGGCGCACCTAGACCGGACAAGGCGGGAACAAGATACACGCCGCCATTGTCAGCGACGCTGCGGGCCAGCGGCTCAGTTTCGGCGGCGTGGGAAATGAGGCCAAGGTCATCTCTGAGCCATTGAACCAGGCTACCGGCGACGAACACGGAGCCTTCCAAGGCATAGTGCCGTTCACCGCTGAGCTGGTAAAGCACGGTCGACAACAAGCGGTGTTTGGACTGTCTCAACGTCCGTCCGGTTTGGGTCAATACGAAAGCCCCGGTGCCAAAGGTTGCCTTTGTCTGCCCGATGGCAAAGCAACCCTGACCAATTGTCGCTGCTTGCTGGTCTCCTGCCATGCCGCAAATCGGGATCGGGCCACCGAATAATTCGGGGCGCGTCATTCCGATCATTCCCGCACAATCCACAATTTCTGGTAGTATCCCATGGGGGACGCCGAATAGGTCCGTGAGGCCGTCATCCCATCCGCTGCTTCCGATAGCCATCAATGCCGTTCTGGCGGCATTGGTCGCGTCGCTGACATGTAAGCCTCCCGTCAATCGAAATACCAGGTAGCTCTCGATGGTGCCGACCGCGAGGTGCTCACCTGCGTCATTTAGCTGCGGCCAGTTTGCAAGCGCCCAGCCAATCTTCGAGCCCGAAAAGTACGGATCGAGCAAAAGCCCGGTTTTGGCCTGAACCATCGGCTCCTCGCCGCGTTCTTTCAGCTCGGCACAAATATCTGCCGTTCGCCTGTCCTGCCAGACGATGGCTGGTGCGAGAGGTTCGCCATTTCTCTTGTCCCAGAACACGATTGTTTCACGCTGGTTGGTGATTCCAATTGCAGCGATCGCACCGTATCCGCCCGCTTTTTCTACCATCTCTCTCGCGCAATCCAGCGTTAGCCTCCAGATCTCGTTGGCATCGTGCTCTACCAACCCGGGTGCAGGATAATATTGTGTAAGCGCGCGCTGACAGCTTCCAAGGCAGCGGCCGTCGGCAGCGAAAAGTACGGCCCTTGTAGAAGTCGTGCCTTCGTCAATGACAAGGATTTGCTCGTTCATGTTTGCATTGCCCCTAACTTGCGACCTTCGACACTCCAAATGAAGACGGCCCTGTTGCCAAAAACCATCCGATTGACAGCGAGCGACACTACCACCGAACTTGCCAGCACAATGACCATGACGTCGATATAGTGGAGCCAGTCTATACCGAAGTGCTGGTAGAAGGTTTGTTCAGCGTATAGCATCCCCGGCTTGTAGAGGACAAAATTGTGGAAGGCATAACTGCCCACGCCCCAGGACAGCCCGAAAATCGCTGCCCGCGCGTCCATGTTGTGAAACAGCAAGCCTGCAATGAATGCCGAAAGGATTGGCATTGAAGAAAGGCCATTCAGTTCCTGAAGCAGGTTAATAATACTCTTGGAATTTTCAAATACCGGGACCAGACAAATAGAGCTGAAGGTGAACAGCGCCGAGACGATGGCTGCCAAGCGCCAGTGATTTGCGACTGGCCGGATGAATTTGTCGTGAAAATCGACTGAATAGAGCGCAACCGAGCTGTTGAGGATGGCACTTGTATGCGCGATCACTGCAGCCATCATCATCGCGGCAAACGCGCCTGACATCCAGTCCGGCAGGACATGGGCAACCAGCTGGCCATATGCGGCATCGTCAATGTCTCCGAACAGCTTGAACGCGACAACTCCAGGGATCACAACAATTGCCGGGATAATCAGTATCCGTACGACTGCAGCTGCGAGCACGCCTTTTTGGGCTTCCTGCACGGTCGGGGCGGTCATGGCCTTTTGTGTGATGTTCTGGTTCGTGGACCAGTAAAAAATCTGTATGAAGATCATTCCGGTGAACAAGGTGTGAAACGGTATTGGCGATTCAATGCTCCCGATCATTGTCGTGCGCTCGGTCGGAACGGTCGACAGGTCGAAACCGACGGCTGCGAGTGCGAGTATCACGACGAGAAATGCGATTGCGAGAACACCAATTCCTGAATAGGTGTCCATGACCGCGACCGCTCGAAGACCACCGCTGATGGTATATAGCGCCGCAATGATTGCCATCGGAGCGGCAAACCAAAGCAGTGACCAGTCTACCCCGAACATGGACTTAAGGAACAGGCTACCTGAATAGAGCGCAGCTGGAA
>JBATDO010000258.1:0-2500 GCA_049663505.1 Sphingorhabdus sp. | reverse complement strand
GGACAGCAGCTTGCCCAATCAACCAGAAATGCACAAAAATAACTCGTTATATGCGCTATTTACGAGCTTTCAGACAAGGCGCCGCTTCGGCATGGTGATGCCTAGCCAGAAACCGGTGGCAACATGGGCCAAGGCCTGCGTATCGATGCAGAACTTGTGTCATCTGACGCTTGTCCATTTTGCCCCTGCTTTACGAAATGTAACATGTCCCCATCAGGGAATGTTGGGTCAGCGCGAATCACTGCATGTACATTCCAGCGGCGGCACGAAAGCGACCGGCGCAATACCGCTTCACTTCAACTGGTGGGCATGCAGAGAAATTATATGGAATTACCAGATAAATACGCTGTTGGCTCGGTCACTCTGGTTGACCTTCTAGGGCTTACTGCCAGTCCCCGCATACCGTCGGCCAGTTCTGACGGTGCCGTGCTCGCCGCCGATTCCACCCCACCCCAACCCTCGGCGGCGGCCGGCATGGGGCAGCAGGCAGCAGATGCTGCAAGCGATCCTGTGCCCCATTATTTCGCGCTCCAGTCAGCTCCTCCATCCACCCTGCAACCAAGTGGAGTGACTGCGCATATTTCTGCAGGTCCCGGCTCGCCGGTCCCACCGCAACACGGCGTGCCGGATAGTGGAGAGGCATCTGATGCCCAACCCAACAAGGCGGCTGTCAGCCCGGATTTGGCTTATGTGTTTGACGGACAGACGAGCTTTGGCGATGACGAGATCCTGGATTTCGAACTCGCCGCAAGCGATTCCCTCCTCGTTCAGTCCGATGGCCTCTCGACAATCCTCCTTGGAGGCGAGGCAGACAACCTGCTCGGTGCAGCACCGGATAGCCTGGGCGACTGGGGCATGTACGACATCATAGACTGTTCAGGAAGTCATTCCCCTGAGCCACAACGGGGAGGCTTCACGCAGTTCGTGGCGCCCGACCATATCGTGTCGACAAATGATGCCGTGCCGCCAATTTGACAGGCGATGTCTCGGGCTGTTCAGATCGTGGCCAATAGAGCGAGCGACGCCTTGAAGCATGCAGCCTTTCTATCGTTGATCCTTGTGGCAGGATCATGCGCTGGATCGGCTGAAGTCCCGCCGGTGGCGCTTGCGCTTCCGGTCCAGTGCACGATAAGCGAGACATGCCTGGTCCAGAAACTGGTTGATCACGATTCCGGGCCTGGCAGGCAGGATTATCGCTGCGGGCTGCTTACGACCGATGGGCATGACGGGATCGACATCCGCCTGCGCACCATGGCCGACATGCAAGAAGGCCACAAGGTGATCGCTGCCGCTGCCGGCGAGGTCTTGCGAACGCGCGACGGCGAACCCGACATCAGCGTCCACCAGCGCGGCGATCTCAACGGGAAGGACGCGGGCAACAGCGTGCTTGTCGACCATGGAGGAGGTTGGCAGACCCAGTATAGCCACTTGCGCCAGGGCAGTGTGACAGTCCGCCCGGGGCAACGGATTGCAAGAGGTGATGTGCTCGGGCTCATCGGCATGTCAGGCAATGCCGAGTTCCCGCACCTCCATTTTTCACTGAGCTACCAGGGCCAAAAGATCGATCCCTTTGTGGGGGACGTGCGGACAGGGCCATGCAAGGTCGACGCAAAGCCCAAAGGGTTCTGGACGGCTGGCGCTGCACAGGCGCTTTCCTATCAGCCAACAACGGTCATCACCTCGGGTCTCGCATCACAGGTCCCGCCGCGCTCAGTTGCCGACAGGCCATTAGCGCCAGCCATTGCCAGCGCACACGAGCCGCTTGTCATGTGGGTGGATGTAATCGGCGCGCGCGACGGCGATATCCAGGCATTTGCCATCACCGGTCCTTCGGGTCGGCCGGTCCATGCCCAGGAGACGAAAGTTGCCAAGGGCGGCCTCAGCTGGTTTGCCTATAGCGGCAAGCGTGCGCCTCCTCAGGGCTGGCCAGCAGGGCAATATGCCGGCTCTTACACGCTCATGCGGGACGGCAAAATCGTCGCACGGAGCCAGGCCAGCGGGCATGTGCGATGAGCCAGGCACGGGTTTCGCCATTCCTCGTCCGAAACTTTTCGTGAAGGGGCCATGTCGAATATTTAAAAGGTGCGAGAATGTTTATATACCGAATAAGATTTATATTGAAAAATTCACCCGTTAACCAATATAAGTTCACCAATATTTGAATTATATTCACAAATATTAAAATTTGGTTCAATTATTTTTTCATATCTGGACAGTTTATACTGTCCAGTAATCCATTAGATATTCAATCTATACAAAAGTATAGGTAGGGATACCGGAAATTGCCATTGCAGAATCACCCCGCGAGGGATTGAATTGCGCTTAATAGTGATGAAGCACAGGCAATGGTCGCCAACGAGCACTAAGCACATATCACACGAGCCACAATGCCGATCCCGTGGCGCCTTGCGGAAACGGGATCAACTGTCTGCTCGCGCGTAGCCAAGGGGGGCCTCCCGCACAGGCCAATGCCCAAAGCTACCGCGGGACGAATGTGCAG
>JBATDO010000257.1:0-9847 GCA_049663505.1 Sphingorhabdus sp. | reverse complement strand
ATGTCGGGGGGGGCGGGCAGGGACCGCTTCCTGTTCGACTCTACCAATGCCTCGCCAGGCTTCGGCAACGACCAGATTAGCGCCTTTTGCACAACCGGCGGCAGGGACTTCAATCCGTCCGAAGGTGACACGCTGGTGTTCAAAGTCAATCCCGGCTTCGATCCGTGCGGTGGTGACGCGGTGGTGCAAAGTGGCGACTGGGATGGCGACGGGGATGCGCTCGACGTACTCGTCATGACCGCAGCCGGTTCGGTGCTGGTCGAGGACTTCTGGGAAGGCGCCGCGGCTGAGATCCAGGCCATGGCAACAGCCGGCGCATTTGACTCGGTTTGCGCAATAAATGCCTACGCTCAAGCCACTTGGGGCAATGATATGATGATTTTTAACTGAAGCACGCGGACTTTATGCTTTATTGGAGACATTTCCCGGAGGGCTTCGCCATGGGAATGGCTTACGGTCGGCGGTCTCGATGGTCGACCCTGACGTGCCAACCGGTCAGTTTCTTGGCATCGACACGGTCGCCGATCATCATACGTCCGAAAAACATAAGCATGGCTGTCGCGCGGACTACGAGCTAGAGCGGGCTTGGCGCGGTGTTTAGAATTGTGTAGTCGGTCGTCACCCAACCAGCTATCGTCTGGTCTGAATATAATTGCGGAAATACATGCCGCAGCTGAAAAGGTTTCCACTCGCCGAAGCGAAGCCATCCACAAGTATATATGGCAAAAAACAAAGCTCCAATTAGCCAGAAAAATCGCACAATGATTGCAAACCAGTCGGCCGCGACATCGACTAATCTCGACAAAGTTGGGGGCGAGCGCTTCGTTTCCTTGTCCCGCTGCTCAGTGATGTCTTAATATTATCGGCAAGTGGGTTGTCCATGTGCTTTTATAGCCCACAAATGCACCGTACAATCTGCGTCACCCGACCTTTCATTCGGCACGGTGCAAAATATGGCTCCCCCATAAGGGCCCATAATTTCCAACAAAATCAGAAAGATAGATAGCAGGACAATGCAAAAGAGCCTCACGCATAGCTTAAAAATTGTAAAATATCATATGCTTAGAGGATTTGGTTCCCCGGTAAGGATTCGAACCTCAATAGACGGAGTCAGAGTCCGTAGTCTTACCGTTAGACGACCGGGGAACAGTGGGCGGGCCTATATGTCTGCTGCTCTGCGCGGTCAAGCAGCCAAATTGCAATATTTCAATAATGCCAAGCGATGTGCGAGCATAAACCTTGAATTTTTAACGTATGCAGCGTAACCCTCGCGTCAGGTACCGGTGGAATTTCCGCTAGGATAGAAAATAAAAAGTGAGTTACGGCCATGGGCGACCCTATCGCACCATCGCCGCAAAAGGGACGTGGGCGAAAAGGCAAGAATTCGTCCCGTCGCAAAAATGCGGTGAATGGCGCTGGCAAAGCGCAGCGTGAAACGGCCAATGGACAGGTGCGTGCTGAGCCACGGCCCGAGACCAGGCAGCCAGATACTGGAAATTTCAGACGAAACTGGATGGAGCGTACAGCTTATGCTGCGCTTGACCTGGGGACGAATAATTGCCGTCTGCTGATCGCAAAGGCAGGGGGTGATGGTTTCACCGTAGTGGATGCCTTTTCGCGGGTCGTGAGGCTGGGGGAAGGCCTGACCGCCACCGGGCGAATGAGCGACGAGGCAATGGACAGGGCAGTCGAGGCGTTGGCTGTATGTGCCGATAAGTTGAAGAAACGAAATGTCGTCTTGGCCCGTTCAGTGGCAACAGAGGCCTGTCGTCAGGCGGTGAACGGTGTCCAGTTCATCGAACGCGTCCGGCAAGAGACAGGCATCATGCTGGATATCATCAGTCCTAAGGAAGAAGCACGGCTTGCTGTGATGGGCTGCCATGCCTTGCTCGAAGAGGGCAGGGGACCTGCAATGATATTTGACATTGGCGGCGGCTCGACAGAGCTTGTACTGGTGTCCACAGATGCGCTGGTCCCGGAAATTCTCGATTGGGTCAGCGTGCCTTGGGGCGTTGTTTCACTCACAGAGAGCGAACGCCACAATGACGATGATGCAAATGCACGGGTAGCCAGTTACGAAGCAATGCGATCCAAGGTTATGTCCAGTTTCAGCGAATTTGCAAAGCGCTTGCCTCAGAACGGCGGGGACCGGAGGCTATTGGGCACGTCGGGGACGGTAACCACGCTTGCCAGCGTGTATCTGAACCTCAAGAGCTATGACAGAAGGGCAGTTGACGGTCTGCATCTTCCCACTGTGGCAATGCGCGAGATCAGCCAGGAGCTGGCAGGCCGTTCTTTGAAAGGCCGCGCGGAGTTTCCCACTATCGGCCACGAAAGGGCAGATTTGGTGGTCGCAGGCTGCGCTATATTGGAATCCATTTTCGATATCTGGCCTGGCGAACGCTTGGGCGTGGCCGACCGCGGAATTCGCGAGGGGATTTTGCGTGCGTTGATGGCAAGTGATGCAAAAAGGCGCAAGCGCGGTGGCTAAAACTCCTACATCATTTGGCGGTAAAACCTCAGGTCGTAGCCTTGCAGGTAAGCAAAAGGTCAAAACGGCCAAGCGTCGTACCGCCCAGTCGACACGTTGGCTCGAACGGCAGTTGAACGACCCTTATGTCAAACGCGCCCATGCTGAAGGATATCGCAGTCGAGCAGCCTACAAGCTGACCGAGCTCGACGAAAAGTTCCACATATTACAGGGTAAGCGCGCGGTGCTTGATCTCGGGGTTGCACCTGGTGGTTGGGCACAGGTTGTCCGGCGTCAACAACCCAAGGCTGTCGTGGTTGGAATCGACCTCTTGCCGGTTGACCCGATTGAAGGCGTTATTCTCTTCGAAATGGATTTCATGGACGATGCTGCACCTGACCGGCTTATCGAGGCCTTGGGTGGACAGCCTGACCTCATCCTGTCGGATATGGCCGCCAATACAGTAGGGCACCAGCAGACTGACCATCTGCGAACGATGGGACTGGTCGAAGCGGCAGTCGATTTTGCCGTCGAAGTTTTGAAACCAGGTGGTGATTTCGTTGCCAAGGTTTTTGCCGGCGGTACCGATCCGGCCTTGCTTGCAATTCTCAAGGCCAATTTTTTAAAGGTCAAGCACGCCAAACCCCCAGCGAGCCGCAAGGGTTCTGTAGAATGGTATGTCATCGCGCAGGGCAAAAAAGGGTAAGGGGCTGAAAGCTAACCCGCTCGAGAAAATGATCGAGCGCCTGAAAGAGAGCTGCTCCGCCCTCAATAACGATATCAGGCAAATCTAGCTCTGTTTACGTGCCTTGTCGATCGCGGCTTTGAGTGCATCGAAGCCCAAGGCACCTTCCAGAATCTGTTCGCCGACGATGAAGGTGGGCGTGCCATTGAACCCCAGTTGCTGCATCATTGCGAGGTTGCTCTCGACTTCAGAAGTGGCCTCGCTCGATTCTGCAAATTTCTGCGCGGCTGCCATGTCTAGTCCAGCTTTTGCAGCAGCTGCACGAATGCTTTGCGCATCGGGTCTATCGCCTGCAAACATCGCGTCATGGAATGCCTTGTGTTTGCCCTGCTTTGCAGCAGCGAGCGCCCAGGCAGCCGCCTCACGGCTCGTTTGGCTTAGAATTGGCAACTCGCGGTAAACCACCCTCAGACCTTTGTCGCTCTGGATCAATCTCTGAACATCGGCAACACTCGAGCGGCAATAGCCACAATTATAGTCAGTAAATTCAACCAGCGTGACATCGCCGCTGGCATTGCCAGCCTCGGCACCGGGGAAGGGGGTCGCCATCTTGCTGCCGGCAGCACCAAGTCGTTTGGCCACTTCGCGCCGCTGCAGGATTTCAACTGCTTGAGTTATGATTTCCGGGTTCTCAAGGATATAGGCGCGAACGATCGCTTCAGTCGCTTTACGTTCGTTGGCACTCATTCCTGCAGCTGACGCTGCCTCGTTGGCTGCTCTTGTCGCATCCCCTGCGTCCTGAGCTGTAAATGGAGCAGGTCCAGTCTTGTCATCAAATGCGAACAGATAGGCGGCCACTGCCACAACGAGCAGAAGCCCGGCGATGGCCGTGATGAGAGGAATGCGACTGGTGTAGGCTGGTTCGGTCATGTTATCGCGATTAGCGTTGTAGCAAGGTGCTTACCAGCCACTAAATCAGCGTTTCTTCTTCTGCAGCTGGGCGAGGCGAGCCTCTGCAACCATGTTGATGTCCTGGGCGCGGATCCAGTCAGGCGAGTATTCGGGCAAGCCGGCCATCGCAGTTTGCGCGTTGGGCAATGCGAACTGCGGCGCCCCTTCCATCAGGTAGCGCTCGGCGCTGGCGAGCGCTGCACGCGCACTATCGCCTTGCTGTTCGTAAACGACGCCAAGCTGGTACCAGGCAAATGGGTTCTGGTTATCTTTTGTGACCGCTGCCTTGAGAACGGTGGCCGCTTCCTCCAGGTTGGCCTTGTCTTCAGTCGCTATGAGTGCATGCCCAAATATTGCGGCGATAAGAGGCTGGTTTCCCGTGAGCTTGACTGCCTTGCGCAATGGTTCGAGTGCATCAGATGGTTGGCCCGATTCAAGCAGGATTTGACCGTGAAGTTCGAGAAAGAAGGGATCATCCGGTGCGGATGCAACCAGAGCCGACGACTCCGCCAGCGCCTTTTGCGGATAGGCTGCCTTGTGCCAGGCATAGGCGCGCGCATAACTCCCCGCGACGCTCTTGTCGGTTTCGGGATAGTCGCGCAGCGTTGCATTGGGATCTGCCAGATATCCGCTAAGCTTGGCTTTGATCCGCTTGAAATCAGCCTCCCACTTTGGATTGAGCGGTGCGTTCCAGGCAGGGTCTGCCTTGTAGGTGTCTTCAAGGACCGAAATCCGTTCACCTGAAAGCGGATGGGTGCGTCCGTAACTGTCCTCTTGCGGGATACCGAGTCTAAACTCGAAATTCTGCAACTTCTTGAAAAAATTGATCGATCCACGTCCGGTAATGCCTGAAGCTGAAAGATAGCGAGAGCCCGAGGCGTCCGCTGTGCCTTCCTGGGCCCTGCTGAAGGCGAGAAATTTCCCCATCGCAGCTTGCTGGCCTGCAGATAGAATGCCCATCCCGGCTTCTCCTGCTCCGGCGGCAATGGCTGCAGCAGCCAGGATGAGAGTTGCAATACTTATGCCGCTAGCAGCCGAAACGCCCTCGCTAAATCGAACGACGTGGCCACCTTCTACATGCCCCAGTTCATGGGCGATGACGCCCTGGACTTCATTGGCCGTTGTCGCGGCATCAATAAGTCCGCTGTGCAGGTAAACGGTCTGACCACCAGCTACGAATGCGTTGATCGACTTGTCGTTGATCAAGGCGATATCGACATTCTTCGGGTCCAATCCGGCTGCTCGGATGAGCGGCTCGGAGATCTCGTCAAAAAATGCCTCGGTCTCCGCATCGCGCAAAACGGATTGAGCCATTGCCGGCTGAATCGTGAGCGTTGCAGCTATCGCGACGACAATAGCCGCGCGCACGCGGCGATTCAGTAAGATGGCCATGGGATCCTGAATGGCCCGTACAAGCTGAACAGGCAATGAAGAAAATTCCAAAACAAAACCCCGCCGGTCTAGCGACCGACGGGGTTTTGTTTGAACGCCAACGGTGACTAACCGAAGGTACGCTGCCACCAGCCTGATCGCGGTGTGCCCTCGTCTTCAGACTCGTCGGCCTTGATGCTAACTGCCTCTGCCGCAGGACTATCTTTTGCTGCAGCTTTTTTGCGCGGTGCCCTTGGCTTTGGTGCGACTGGCTCGGCATCGATGACAGGCGTTGCAACCGCTTTAGCCTTGCCACGTGGTTTTGCTGGTGCCTTTGCCTTTGCTGGAGCCGCTTCTACTGGAGCCGCTTCGGGAGGCGCAACTTGTGTTGGCGTTGTCTCGACAACCTCCTCGACCGACGCCGTCTCAGGCTTGGCCTTTGCGCGACTGCGACGCTTTGGCTTTGCAACTTCCTCGCTGGCATCCACACTGGCTTCGGTGACGACGTTCTCTGCCGCAACTTCAACCTCGGGCTGCTGCGTCTCGGCATCTGCCCGTCCGCGACCGCCGCCGCGACGTCCACGCCGTGTCTTCGGCTTGCTGTCATCCGCTGCTGTCGCATCGATCACTTCAGGAGTCGGTGATGGTTCACTGGAATCGGATGCCTGTTCGACCACTTCTGTGTCGACTGCAGCACCGTCTTCACGCCCGTCACGCTCACGTCCCTTGCCGCCTCGACGTCCACGACGGCGTTTGCGCTTGCGGCCTTCGCCCCCTTCGCCTTCTTCGCGCGGGCGCTCTTCTCTTGCTCGCCGCGGTTCGCGAACTTCTTCCACTTCTTCCGCTTCGATGTCGTCGAAATCGTCCTCAATATCGTCATCTTCTTCAATATCGACGATTGGTGCCAACATCACAGGCGCCTCAGGGCGTGGTCCCGAACTTGATACCGCAAGCTTGGCTCCTTCGACTTCGCCATTGGGAACAATGAGAACGCGCACATGGTAGCGATCTTCAATCGCCGCGAGTTCTGCGCGCTTGTTGTTGAGGCAATAAATTGTCGCTTCCTGGCTTGCCTGCAAGACAATCTGGCTACCATTGCCGCGTGCGGATTCTTCTTCGATCAGACGCAAAGCAGAAAGGGCAGCCGATGATGCCGTCCGAACGAGGCCTGTTCCTTCACAATGTGGACACTCGCGTGTCGACGCTTCGAGAACACCGGTGCGCAAACGCTGGCGGCTCATTTCCATCAATCCGAAGCTCGAAATTCGTCCAACCTGGATACGCGCACGGTCATGCTTGAGTGCTTCTTTCATCGCACGCTCGACCTTGCGGGCGTTGCCATGATGCTCCATGTCAATGAAGTCGATGACGACGAGGCCAGCCATGTCGCGCAATCGCAATTGGCGCGCAATCTCGCGAGCGGCCTCAAGGTTCGTGGACAAGGCGGTTTGCTCGATCCCGTGTTCCTTGGTCGACCGGCCGGAGTTGATGTCGATCGATACCAACGCCTCGGTTGGATTTATCACGATATATCCACCTGACTTCAGTTGGACAATCGGCTGGTACATTGCGTTCAACTGGTCTTCGACATGATAACGCTGGAACAGGGGAACCGGGTCAGCGTAATGCTGCACGCGCTTGGCATGGCTCGGCATAAGGAGCTTCATGAAGTCCTTTGCTGCCTTGTAGCCTTCTGGCCCTTCCACGAACACCTCGTCGATATCCTTGTTGTAGATATCGCGAATGGCGCGCTTGATAAGGTCGCTGTCGGTGTGGATCAGCATGGGTGCTGCGCCGCGCAGCGTTCGCTCGCGGATCTCGTCCCAGAGTCGGGCGAGATAGTCGAAATCGCGTTTGATTTCCGGCTTTGTGCGGGCGAGGCCTGCAGTCCTGATGATGCATCCCATCGTAGATGGCAATGTCAGGTCTGAAATGATGGACTTCAGTCGCTTGCGATCGGCTGCACTGTGAATTTTCCGACTGATGCCACCGCCATGCGATGTATTGGGCATGAGGACGCAGTATCGGCCTGCCAGGCTCAAATAGGTTGTAAGCGCCGCTCCCTTGTTTCCACGCTCCTCCTTGACTACCTGCACCAACAATACCTGGCGACGGTGAATCACGTCTTGGATCTTGTAGCGGCGACGAAGGTTCATGCGCTTGGCACGGACTTCGTCGCTAGCCTTGGCGAGCTGGCCGTCGCGACCACCGCGACCACGTCCACGGCGACGGCGATTGTTGCGGCCGTTATCATTCCGGTCATTCTCGTCGGCAGACATTTCGTCGCCATTGCCGTCAAGATCAGGCTCTTCACCTTCGGTCATGTCGATCGTGTCAACGCTGTCATCGCTGTCGACTTCGATCAGGTCTGAAGCTTCGTTTTCCCGTTCTTCGGAGCCTTGAATGATGTCCGACGGTTCGTCGTAATCGTCTTCCTCCTGTTCGCGAAGAGCAGCTTCTTCGGCTGCCGCTTCAGCTTCCTCGGCCAGCAGTTGCTCGCGATCTTCCTTGGGAATCTGGTAGTAATCGGGGTGAATTTCGGCAAAAGCCAGAAATCCGTGGCGATTCCCACCATAGTCGACAAAAGCCGCCTGCAGAGATGGTTCGACCCGGGTTACCTTGGCCAGATAGATGTTGCCCTTTATCTGCTTGTGTTCGGCAGATTCGAAATCAAACTCCTCGATCTGGTTTCCTGTGACGACTGCGACCCGGGTTTCCTCCCGGTGCCGCGCGTCGATTAGCATACGCGTTGTCATTGATAATACTCCAGACAGCGGTTCGTCCGGTTGTAAGGCGGGAAACGCTGACTCTATTGTTGATGCCATGCGAGGTCGGACGCATCGCGTCGGTGTCGGCATGGCGAGATTGTTGAAAAGAAAAAATTGTGTCTGCTGCAAATGCATGGCGGGCGAGTATCGCGCGCGCTTGATTTCCAGACCATGCGCCATTCCCTGTGCGGGCGGCGGGGGTGGAAATATCATGCCTCATGGAGCGTCAACCTGTTAAAATACTGGAGTTAATCAGAACTCCAGTCTCGAAATGTCGGGTTTCTGTATAAATGATCCCCGTGAACTGTTGCTAGCACTCCCGCCAAGTCTCGGCAAGGGCAGCGATCGAATTAGCTTGATGCACGACCGATCGCGCCAATTATTTATACTTAATTCAGCGTTAACCCTGTCTGTATACCGTGTTTTACACCGCAATGCTTCATTCGTCCTTTACCATAAAGGTGGAGCAATTGCGCGGTGCAAAGAAATATCTGGACCAACGACCTCATCAAAACGCATAAGATTGTCATGCTTATTGCTGCTTTAGTATTGGTATCACCATTTACCATGTCGCCCGCAAGCGCGGGCGCGATCCGGCAGGTTGCTGCAAGCAATGCGAGTGTTGTCGTCCAGTTTGACGGTGTGGTGAACAAGGCTGCAGTGTTCACGCTGACGGGACCAAATCGCATTGCGGTCGATGTAACCGGTGCAACAACCGGTGCCGTGTCATTGGCAGGGGGGCCAGTACGCAGTGTACGCCAAGGGCAACATGACGCCGACACTGCACGTATCGTGCTGGACCTGGACCAGCCTGCCGTGGTTACAGGGGGGACGTTTTCGGCCGATGGTCGGAGTTTGCGCCTGAGCCTGCGCCAGACAGATCTTTCCGAATTTTCCGGAAGCGTCGGACGTAAAAGGACCGAAATAGTTCCACCCGCCCTCTTTCGCGCCGAACCTCCAAAACGTCGATACGAGGTCAGTGCACCGATAAGATCGGGCATAGCCAAGGGAATGCCCAAGATCAGTGGTCCGGCTGGCACAAAGTTGCCGCTCGTCGTCATCGATGCAGGGCACGGAGGACATGACCCAGGCGCGATCAGTCCGCATACCGGCAAGCGTGAAAAAGACATCACGCTGACAATTGCCAGGGCAGTGCGAAAAGAACTTCTCAAGACAGGGCGCGTTCGCGTGGCGCTGACACGCGATGACGACAAGTTTATCGTTCTCGAAGATCGATATGGCATTGCCCGCAAGATGAATGCCGACCTGTTCATCTCGATCCATGCCGATAGTGCTGAAAATCAGGAGGCGAGCGGCGGCACGGTTTATACCTTGTCTGAAGTCGCATCGGATCGTGAAGCGCAGCGACTCGCGTCGCGCGAAAACAAGGCCGATATCATAAACGGGGTCAACCTCGGTGGTGCCGATGCGAACGTGTCTTCTATCCTGATCGATTTGACCCAGCGCGAGACGATGAATGTTTCGGCAGATTTTGCCAAATTGCTCCTGCGCGAAGCCGGGCCCAACATGCGCCTGCGCTCCAATTCACATCGATTTGCATCATTCATCGTTCTGAAAGCGCCGGATACGCCCTCTGTATTG
>JBATDO010000256.1:0-5315 GCA_049663505.1 Sphingorhabdus sp. | reverse complement strand
GCAAATTGGGATTGTCAGAACGATTGCATCACCGTCCCTCAAAGCTTTCCGGAGGCGAACAACAGCGGGTTGCGGTCGCGCGGGCACTGGCCAATCGCCCTAAGCTCGTTCTGGCAGATGAGCCCACAGGGAATCTCGATGAACACACCGCCGATATTGTTCTTGGCGAATTCCTGAATTTGGTAAGAGGCGAGGGCGCCTCGGCATTGATAGCAACCCACAATGAACGCATGGCAGCCAAGATGGATCGTATCGTCAGGTTGCATGAAGGGGTACTAACCTGATTTGACGATGCAGGTTTGCCTGGTTTCATGGCGTCGCTGGCAGGCGAATTCTCCTGCATTTGCCTGTATACACCCATCGCTTGAAAAGCTGGACCCATAGGGAGCTAACAATGAATATATTTGATTTTGAAGCAAAATTGCCCGGAGGAGAGGTGAAATCTCTTTGCGAATATGCAGGTAAGGTGCTGCTAGTCGTCAACACCGCTTCGAAATGTGGATTTACTCCGCAATATGAGGGACTTGAATCCTTGCATCGCAAATATGCAAATCAAGGATTCGAAGTCATCGCCTTCCCTTGCAACCAGTTCGGTGCACAAGAGCCTGGTGACGAAGAAGAAATCAGGAGTTTTTGTTCACTCTCATACGATGTTACTTTTCCGTTGATGGCCAAGGTCGAAGTGAACGGGGAAAACGCTGACCCCTTGTGGGTTTACATGAAGCAGCAACAAGCCGGGTTGCTCGGTTCACGCGGCATCAAGTGGAATTTCACGAAATTCCTGATAAACAAAAAGGGCGAGGTCGTTGCAAGGCATGGTCCGCAAGTCAAACCGGAGTCATTGGCCAAAGATATCGAGCGGTTGCTGCTGGAGGAGTAACGTTTGAAATTGCCGGCCGGCCCATGTCGGGTAAACCCTGTTGGTCAATTGTGCGCCCGTTGCAGGTCCACTTCAGTACGATTTTCCACAGCTAACCGGTATCGCCGTTTGCCGAATCAACTGCTGCTGACCTAAGCTTCGTACCATGGCCTACGTCCCTTTCGTTCCGTTGCGCGTTTTCTCGGCTTACACCATGCTGGAAGGCGCAATTGAACCCAAGGAAATAGGAGCAACAGCGAAAAAACTGGGTTTTCCAGCTGTGGCGATCTGTGACCGCAATGGTCTTTATGGCGTTATGCCATTCCAGGACGGCGCGAAGGCAAAGGGTGTGCAGCCGGTTATCGGAATGATGCTCGGTGTTCGGCGGCCCGAGCGAGCAGATTCCGATCAGTTTACCCGTGATTGGTTGGCGCTCTACGCTCAGGATGAAGCAGGCTATACCAATTTGTGCCGCCTTGCTTCTATGGCGCATCTCGATCGTCCTGAAATTTTTGACGCTCACGTCACATTCGAACAACTGTCCGGGCTGACAAATGGCTTAATTGCCCTCAGCTGCGGTTGTGAAGGTGCTTTGACAAGGTTGTTAGCCGAAGGGCAGTTCGATGCTGCCACCGAATATGCAGGCTTACTTCAGCATCTCTTTCCCGGGCGTTTGTATATCGAGCTCAGTCGGCGAGGCGATGCCATCGAGGAAGCTGCTGAAGCAGCGCTGGTCGAGTTGGCTTACGCGCGTGATCTGCCTCTGGTTGCAACTAATCCTGCATTCTTTGCTGAGCCGGACTTTTTCGATGCGCATGATGCCATGCTGTGCATCGCCGATGGCGAATATGTCGAAAATCTTGACCGTCGCAAGAGCAGCCGGGAAACCTGGATCAAGACTGGCAGGCAAATGAAGGAGATATTTGCCGACCTGCCCGAAGCAATTGCCAACACGCTTGTAGTCGCGCAGCGCTGCGCTGTAGGCGCCCCAAAACGTGACCCCATCTTGCCGAGCCTTGCTGGAGACCGTGCAGCTGAAGACGAACAATTGCGTAAAGATGCTCTGGCAGGACTGGAACGCCGGCTCTCAACCGCTGGGATTACCGATGCTTCACAAAAGCAGGTCTATCTTGATCGGCTCACGTTTGAAGCAGATGTGATCACGTCAATGGGATTTTCGGGATATTTCCTTATCGTTGCCGATTTCATCAAATGGGCAAAAGAGCAGGATATCGCGGTTGGACCCGGCCGCGGATCCGGGGCGGGTTCGCTGGTCGCATGGGCACTGACCATCACCGACCTAGATCCAATCAAGCTCGGATTGTTGTTCGAACGATTCTTGAACCCCGATCGCGTTTCAATGCCCGATTTCGACATCGACTTTTGCGAAACACGTCGTGGTGAAGTGATTCGATATGTCCAGAAAAAATATGGCTCTCGCCAGGTTGCGCAGATCATCACGTTCGGAAAGCTGAAGGCCCGTGCCGTTTTGCGAGACACAGGTCGCGTTCTGCAGATGAGTTATGGGCAGGTGGACAGGTTGTGCAAACAGGTGCCCAACCATCCCACTGACCCGTGGGATTTGAAACGGGCCCTGGGCGGAGTTGCAGAACTTCGAGATGAATACCGCCGCGACGTTCAGGTGAAGAGACTTTTTGATCTTGCAATGAAGCTAGAGGGCTTGCCACGACACAGCTCGACGCATGCTGCTGGGGTGGTAATCGGCGACAGAGACCTGTCAGAACTGGCGCCGCTCTACCGTGACCCCCGTTCTGACATTCCGGTTACGCAATTCGACATGAAATATGTTGAAAGCGCCGGGCTGGTTAAATTCGACTTTCTGGGGTTGAAGACCCTCTCTGTGCTCCAGAAGGGTAGCCAGATGCTTGCCAAGCGCGGGGTGTTCGTCAACCTTGATCTATTGCCACATGATGACCCGGCTGTTTATGATTTGCTTCAGCGAGGCGATACAGTTGGCGTGTTTCAGCTAGAATCCGAAGGCATGCGCAGGACCTTGGCTGCGGTGAAACCCACAAATTTTGGGGATATTATAGCACTTGTCTCGCTTTACCGGCCAGGTCCAATGGACAACATCCCCATGTTTGGGCGACGCAAAAATGGGGAGGAGATCATCGAGTATCCCCACCCATTGTTGGAGGGCGTGCTTTCCGAGACCTACGGGATTTTTGTTTACCAGGAACAGGTCATGCAGGCAGCCCAGATTCTGGCAGGCTATAGCTTGGGTGAGGCCGATCTGCTTCGTCGTGCAATGGGTAAGAAGATCCAGGCTGAAATGGATGTTCAGCGCAAACGTTTTGTTAGTGGCTGTGCAACCCATGATATCCCGCCAAACAGAGCCAATGAACTCTTCGATTTGATCGACAAATTTGCAGGCTATGGTTTCAACAAAAGCCATGCTGCGGCTTATGCTGTTCTGGCCTATCAGACAGCTTGGCTGAAGGTACATCACCCTGAAGAATTCTTTGCGGCATCGATGTGTTTCGACATGCATCAGACCGACAAGCTGGGTGTCTTCATTGATGACATGCGTCGGCTCGAAGTGGCTTGCCTGCCCCCGGACGTGAACCATAGCGAAGCTGAATATGTGGTGGAAAGTGACCAGGAAGGTGGATTTGCGGTACGCTATGCACTTGGTGGCATCAAGAATGTCGGTGAGAAGGCGATGGAAGTACTGGTCGAGGAGCGCAGGAAAGGTGGTTTGTTCGCAAGCCTCGATGACTTCGCGAACCGTGCCGATCCAGCGCAGCTAAATCGTCGTAGTCTGGAAAACCTTGCTGCTGCAGGCGCATTTGACGGACTGGAAACTAACCGGGCGGCAGTGCATGCAGCGGCTGAAACATTGCTGGCCGCTGCACAGTCCGCGCGTGATTCCAGAGAAAGCGGGCAGGGCGGGCTATTCGGCGGGCCTGGTTCCGACATGGCGAAACTGCGCATCGATCTCAATGCGAATTGGTCGCCGGGCGAGCAAATGAGCCGAGAAAAAGAAGCGTTTGGCTTTTATTTCTCCGCTCATCCATGCTCACAATATGCTGCAGTCGCAGCTAGCCATGGCGCAAAGACGAATATTGAATTGCTGGAGAGCGGTCCAATTCCTGAAGGTGTCCGTCGCGCTGGCACGATGGCTGTGCTTATCGAAGGTGTCCGTTGGCGCGAATCGCGCAAGGGCAAGCGCTTTATGATTGCTGATTTTTCCGATACAAGCGGCCAGTTCTCGGCCCGCTGTTTCGATGAGGCAATCGGGATTCAGCTGACTGAATGGGCCAAAGAGGCTGAATGTCTGTTGCTCGGGATTGAAATGGACATGCGCGCTGGCGACGAAGTTCCCAGCTTTTCAGTAAAGAGTGCAAAGCCATTGAGTAGTTTGGTTGGTGCGACGCGACTCAAGATGCAGCTGGACGTGACTAGCGAGCGAGGTTTGCTGGAGCTGGCGGAATTGGTTGAACCTCTCCACGGTGGCAAGAGCGAACTTGTCATAAAAACGCGTGCAGTTGATGGCCGTTGGGCGCACATCATGCTAGGAAGACGGTATTTATTTGACGCCTCCCTAGTGGAGAAGGTTAGGGCAATTGATGGTGTCGCCAATGTAGAGCTTGCGCCACTGGCGCCAGTTTTGGCATTGGTGCACTAGAAAACAAAAATCCAGGAGAGCAAGATGTTGGGTGGGATGCAAGATTGGGACCTGCGGGTAACCCATTTGATCGATTATGCACAACGCGAGCATGGTTCACGAGAAATCGTGACCCGTTGGTCGGATGGAAGCGTTGAGCGCACCAATTGGACGGAAGTGGCCATGCAGGCAAGGCGACTGGCACAGGCATTTGCAGCGATGGGGCTGCAGTCAGGTGACCGTGTGGCGACATTTGCAATGAACCATCATCGTCACCTCGCCGCCTGGTACGGAGCCATTGGCTTTGGGGGCGTCATACACACCGTAAATATCCGTTTGTTTGATGAAGACTTAATCTACATCATGAATCACGCCGAGGACAAGGTGCTCATGTACGATATGGCTTTTCAGCCAATCATTGATCGACTGAAACCGCATCTGAAAACAGTTGAACATTATATCGTGTTCGATGATCCTACCAGTTATCAAGCGTTGATCGCATCCCAAGATGGCAATTATGCTTGGGCCCAAGGAGATGAACGCGATCCTTGCATGCTGTGTTACACCAGCGGTACCACGGGTCACCCAAAGGGTGTGCTCTACCAACATCGCTCGACCATGCTGCACGCCATGGCGGAAATCGCTCCCTCAGTGTTCGATTTGAGCTCGCAGGCTGTTTTGTTGCCAGTGGTGCCGATGTTTCATGCGGCAAGTTGGGGACTCCCCTTTGCGGGAGCCGCAGCTGGTGTGAAGTTCGTTTTCTCAACAACCAATGACGCGCCGATCCTGCATGAGCTTATGCTGCAGGAGGGAGTTACGCATTCCGCA
>JBATDO010000255.1:0-7818 GCA_049663505.1 Sphingorhabdus sp. | reverse complement strand
GCTTGATCGTGCCCGAGGATTTATCGAACAGGTTCAATTGCGATTTGAAAGCCATTTACTCGACGCCCTATCAACTAACGGTGTTCCTGCTGGAGGCCGGCTCGATATGGCGATCGACCTATTGCTTGGCAGAAAGCAACTTTATCTCCAACAACCCTCGAGCTTTTATTTTCCCGGGCTGCCACAGCGGCAATTTTATGAAAGATCGGAATTTGACTGGCTGGCTGAAATAGAGGCGTCTGTTCCCCAAATGCAGGCCGAGTTGCAGGCCATATTGTCAGGTGGCGAGGAATTTGCGCCCTATGTCGAGGCGAATGCAGAACGTCCTAGAGCCGCGAACCCTCTTATCAACGACCCCAGTTGGGGCGCGTTCTACTTTTGGCGCAACGGTAATATTGTGCAGCAAAACGCGGCCCGTTGTCCGGCCACGATGAAAGCGCTCGAAAGCGTTCCCATGCCTCGAGTTGACAAGAGGTCACCGATTGCCCTGTGGTCTTTGCT
This sequence comes from Sphingorhabdus sp., assembly GCA_049663505.1. Classification (GTDB taxonomy): domain Bacteria; phylum Pseudomonadota; class Alphaproteobacteria; order Sphingomonadales; family Sphingomonadaceae; genus Sphingorhabdus_B. Next base: position 7,317 of record JBATDO010000255.1, on the reverse strand, counting down.
GAAACCTGGAACTCATATCGAGCCCCATCATGGCCTACTCAACACCCGACTTATTTGTCACGTTCCACTGATTGTCCCTGATGGATGCGGACTGAGGGTGGGGAACGAATCCCGTATATGGCGCGAGGGCGAGGCGCTCATATTCGATGACAGCATCGAGCATGAGGCATGGAATAGGGGCAACAGCACTCGCGTGGTCTTGCTTTTCGAAATTTGGCGGCCAGAAATTTCGAGCGATGAACGCATCGCCCTAACGCAGATTTTTGAAACGATTAACGACTACCAGGGCATTCCGGAGGATGCCGGATAGGCATCCTCCACTGACACCACAATTAGAAGACAGCCTTTGCAGCATCTTCCTTCATCATGGCCTTGCGCACCATCGGAATGGGTGGTCCGCCATAAGAGAGGAATTCGTCATGGAAGGCCTTCCATTTCTTTCGATCCCCTTTTGTCCAGTCATCGCGCAGTTTACGGATCATGAGTTTACCCATCGTATAGTTCAAATAACCTGGGTCGTAGGTCCCGCGAGCTGCTTGCTGCTTTGAATTTCCTGTATCCTGATAGCATTCGGTCTTGAAGAGCTGTTCAGATTGATCCACGGACATTCCCCCGGCATGCAAACCAATCGCAGATAGATAACGGCAATTGCGCAGCAGAGCATTCGACAATTGACCTACCTTCATCTCGGCCGCGGCAACGCTATCGCCGGCAGTATCGCCAAGTCCTGCATCCATCATCATTTCTTCGGTATAATGTGCCCAGCCTTCGGCAAAAGCATAGCCAACAAATAGCTTGCCAAAGATTGATCTGGACCGGTTGGCGTGGAGGAAATTAAGGAAGTGGCCAGGCCAGACTTCGTGCACGCTTGTTCCGAGCAAATCCATTTTTCCCGGTACAAAACCGTCCTGCGTGGCCTTGTCCCAAGCTGGATCGGGAGGGGAGATATAATATACCGATGGCAAACCATTCTCATAAGGCCCGGGGATATCGATATAGGCTGAGTTCTGGCGATTATATGGTGGAGATTCCTGGACTTGCGCTTCTTCCGTTCCGGGAATTGACACTATATCCTTATCGATCAGAAACTGCCTGAGAGGTGGCAATTGCCGACGCGCTTCAGCAACTGGACCGTCACTAGCCTTGTTTGCACCCATTTTTGTCATGCACTGCTGCATGGTACTGCCCGGCGCAAATATTGCGCATGCCTTGGCAAGTGCATCTTGGTTCCGCTTCAGATCGGCTCGGCCGATGGTTTCGAGCTCTGCGAGCGCCACATCGACACCTTCCGTCTTCATCACCATCCGGGCAAATTTGTCAGCGCCCAGAGCAAATCCCCCCGAAGTGGCGCCTTGCGATCCGATGTGATCGGCAAGCCCCTTCATCGCGGCACTTGCTTTAGCCACCGATTCATCAAATTGCTTCTGAAGTCCCTCGTCCTTTACATCGGCAAAGGCCTTCTTGGCGTCACCTGTATAATATTCAGCAAATCCATTGAAACCGGCCTGTCCGATTTTGAGAAAGGTTGCAGGCATCGGCAGTTTCAAGTTTGCGCGGATCTGATCTGCCGCTCGAGGAATGCTATTTGCATAGGCAATGAACGCCTTCATCCGCGTTTCAGCATCCGCATATGGCCGTGCCACATACACATTGGGGTCAAGCGATCCCAGATAATATGCTGGATTGAAGAATTGTGCCTGGGCATCTTCAAGAAAGAACAACTCGCCTTCCATTGCATGAACCAAATAATCTCGCTCAAACTTTTGGGCATCTGTCATATTCGACGGATCGACGGCCCTTGCATCGGCGATTGCCTTTTTGCGATATTCAATTTGCGCGCTCAGGCCTTCTGAAGACCAATCGGGCAGCTTCCCATCGTACTCATGCTTGCCCTGGTAGACTGCAAAGGTCGGGTTGACCTTGAAATAGTCCTCGAGGAAACGTTGCATGAAGCTTCCCCACGCACTCGCGTCATTGGCCAATGATTCCATGGCCATGCTGTCATCCACTTTCTTGCATCCACTTGTAACCGCTAGCGCGGCAACTGACGCTGCTATCAAGACCTGCTTAAATTTCATGTTGCATCTCCCTTGCTTGGCTGGATGCTGCACCCGATTGCTGCAGTAAGCCAGATGCTTTTCGACGAGCGTCGAATCTGTCGATCGAGACCCTTTTTTTGAGCAAGGCATCGATCACATTGCACACAGCCATTCAACTGGTTAGGCGGGCAGGCATATGAACGGACCTCACCCCTTTAGTATCCCGGACTATCGCGCCTATTGGATCTCGCGGTTCATGGCGGTTTTGGCTACCATGGGAATGGTCGTCGTTATCGGTTATCAAGTATATGATATTGCGCGCAGTGACTATGGCATGTCGATCAAGGAAGCTTCGTTTCAGCTTGGGTTATTGGGGCTTTTCCAGTTCATTCCGCTAGCATTGTTGACGCCGGTTGCAGGATGGGCAGCAGACCGTTGGGAGCGACGGACAGTCGCGCGATTTGCCATGGGAATTGATATGATCGTGGCACTGGCACTGGGCTGGTTCACTATGCAAGACACCCTCACCCTTCCGCTTTTGTTCATTTTTGCAGCGCTGCACGGCGTTGCACGCGTTTTTACCGGGCCGTCGATGTCTGCAATAGCACCCAACATCGTACCTCCTGAATCTCTTCCACGCGCAATTGCGTTGAGCTCAATTGCTTGGCAAATCGGTTCGGTGTTCGGTCCGGCACTAGGCGGCCTGCTTTTCGCTGCAAATCCAGCCCTACCTTATTGGTATTCAGCCGGCCTCCTTCTGCTGGCATCCCTGAGCATCAGCATGATTCGACCAGTCTTTCCTCCCCCCATGGAACGAAAAGTGCATCCCTTTCGCCAGATGATAGATGGAATACGCTACACTTGGTCGGAACGCTTTCTGTTGGGAGCAATCACGCTGGATCTGTTCGCTGTATTGCTGGCAGGAGCAACAGCCTTGTTGCCTGTCTACGCCCGCGACATATTGCACGTCGGACCAGATGGCCTTGGACAGCTGAGAGCTGCACCGGCGGTCGGGGCGGCCATGGTTGCCTTGCTGCTCGCCTTCCGGCCACTGCGCCACAATGTTGGGGTCAAGATGCTTTGGGCTGTAGTGGTTTTTGGGATTGCGACTATTGGCTTTGGTTTTTCGCACGAGATCGGCAGTAGGGTTTTCGATAACGGGCGTATCGACACACTGAACATGGATGCCGCAATGGCGGTAGCGCTGTTCATGCTTGTCGTTCTTGGCGCATCAGACATGCTATCTGTATATGTTCGATCCTCGCTGGTCCAGCTCAACACGCCCGACGACATGCGCGGGCGCGTGAGCGCGGTTTCCGGGTTAGCCATTTCTGCGTCAAACGAGCTTGGAGAACTCCAGTCCGGCTTGGCATCTGCCGTGCTCGGCCCAGTCGGAGCCGTGGTGGCAGGCGGGGCTGCGGCGATTGTGGTGACAGGAATTTGGGCAGGGCTGTTTCCAGAACTCAAAAATGCGCAAACCTTTGAACCTCAATATCGAAACAGGTCATCAGGCTCGAACTCTCTGACATCCTGAAGAGTGGTTACGACGCCATTATTGCTCGTTTCACTGCCTTGATATTGTGCACCATATTTGTTGATTGAGTGCCCTCTCACCCGATTCAAACGGCCCCCTGCCCGCAGACCCTGACATAGGAGCCGCAGATGATGCCCGTTCAAACTTCGCTGGCGCGATCCTGGTTGGTCCCCAATTTTGATTTTAGTCCCCACGACGATCGGCTTGCTCAATTCGGGCCAGCTCCACGGGTCAAATTTCCGTTCCGTCCTTTGTTTATCGGCAGTGGGAATGCACCATATTGCACATTTGAACATGCGGATAAGTTCGGCCCCATCAATAGCGATTCCGGAATTGGTGACGGGCCTTATGGACTATATCTGCTCAGTGACCTATTGAGACCTGAATGCCCCGGCGAGAACCGCGAAGCGAGCAAACGCATCGCCCAGTACCACCGTCGCCATCACAGCACTGAGCAAAATTTTGAGGAAGGAAATCCGCGGTCATGAAATCACAATCAATCCTCGAAACCATTGGCAATACACCGCATATCAGATTGAACCGAATGTTCCCTGGCTCCGAGATCTGGGTCAAATCAGAACGGTCGAATCCCGGTGGGTCTATCAAGGACCGCATCGGCTTAGCCATGATCGAGGCGGCTGAAGCCGATGGCAGCCTAAAGCCAGGTGGAACCATCATCGAACCCACATCAGGTAATACCGGTGTGGGGCTTGCAATGGTTGCGGCTGTAAAAGGATATCGGCTTGTCCTCGTCATGCCGGAGTCGATGTCTCTTGAACGACGACGCCTCATGCTTGCATATGGAGCCAGTTTTGACCTTACTCCACGTGAAAAGGGTATGAAGGGTGCGATTGAGCGCGCCATGGAACTGGTTGCAGCGACCCCTGACGCCTGGATGCCACAACAGTTCGAAAATCCTGCCAATATCGACGTGCATGTTCGCACTACATCCCAGGAAATATTGGCCGACTTTGCCACCACCCCGATAGACGTACTGATAACCGGCGTCGGAACGGGAGGGCATATCACGGGATGTGCTGAAGCGCTCAAAAAAGCTTGGCCCAGCTTGAAAGTCTTTGCAGTCGAGCCAACACTTTCGCCCGTCATCAGCGGCGGTCAGCCTGGTCCGCATGCGATACAGGGCATAGGTGCCGGCTTTATTCCCTCCAACCTGCACACCGCACTTCTGGACGGGGTGATCCAGGTAGACCCGGAAAGTGCGAAGGAATTCGCGCGCCGAGCCGCCCGCGAAGAGGGAATGCTGGTGGGCATCTCATCTGGTGCCACGTTGGCAGCCATTGCACAAAAGCTGCCGGAATTGCCGGAAGGAACGCGCGTTCTGGGTTTCAATTATGATACGGGTGAACGCTATTTATCGGTACCGGACTTCCTGCCGGTCGATTAGCTCGAAAACGCCGAGGTTGTTTTAGGCCCCGGCGTTTTCGTTGGCTTCTTGCTCGTGCTTTCACCTTGAAGCCGACTGGTCAGATCGGCTGTTTGTCGGGCTTGGTTTTATCACCTTCGGGATCTGGCTTGCCATCACCGTCATTGTCAAATTGATCGGGTTTGTTATCCCCGTTCACGTCCCAAGCGTCCGTAACGCCGTTTGCATCACGATCCCACGCATCGACCTTCCCGTCTTGGTTCGAGTCAATAGTTGGTGGTGGCAACTCGGATTGGGATGCAGGATCAGGCACCTTTCCAAAGGCTGCAAGTACCGGCACTGCATTTGCAGTGGTTGCCAGTGATAACGCTGCGGCCGCGAATACACTGGAAACCGTGTAGCCTATCTTCGATATTGACATTGGTTGCTCCTCCTAGCCACCCCCCTGTCAATGTCCAAGATCTGCTTTCATGTCCTTGCGTTCCACAGGCTTGCGTCAATATGGGCAAAAACAGAGGCTGTCGGAAAGCGTGCATCCGTTCACCCTAACCACAGCTCTACCCGACGTCATGCAACTCCGAACATCTCGGGCGACAATGCCATGACAGCCTCGCTTCCTGCTTCGATCTTGCGTCGAAGCGCACCAGCATCTGGCATGATACGTTCCGCAAAATAACGCGCAGTTACAAGTTTTGTTTCGTAAAAATCCTTGTTTTCCGAACCCAATCCCAAAGCTTTCTGTGCTGCCTGCGCCATGCGAAGCCATTGCAGACCCAAGGCAACAATACCCATGATATGCATGTAGTGATGAGCGCCAGCGCCCACATTATCGGGGTTTACCATGCCATTTTGCATGAACCACATAGTCGCGGCCTTCAGTTCACCATTGGCCTTTTCCAGACGGTTCGCCAAATCTTCCAGCGGGCCTCCTTTCGCGTGGGCGCATTCATCGTCTATTACCTTGAAAAACGCCTGCACCGCGCGACCGCCATTTTGCGCGAGCTTGCGTCCAACCAAGTCCATCGCCTGCACGCCGTTTGTGCCTTCGTAAATCATCGCGATGCGAGCATCTCGGACATATTGCTCCATGCCCCATTCACCGATGTAGCCATGGCCTCCATAGACTTGCTGCGCGTTGGTTGCCACTTCATACCCCTTGTCGGTGCCATAGCCCTTGATAACTGGCGTAAGCAGCGAGAGCAGATCATCCGCCATCTGGCGATCTTCTTCGCTTTGTGCATGATGAAGGAGATCGGCCTGCAATGCGCCCCAAAGACACAATGCACGCATAGCTTCGGTAAACGCCTTGCCATCCATCAGCATCCGGCGAACATCGGGATGAACAAACAGGGTATCGGCTTTCTGGTCGACATCCTTTGGACCAGTCAACGCCCGGCCCTGGCGCCGATCATGTGCATAATGCACCGCATTCTGATAGGCTACCTCTGCAATGCCAAGGCCTTGTTGACCAACCCCGAGACGAGCGGTGTTCATCATGATGAACATCGCGGCAAGTCCCTTGTTTTCGTCGCCGACGAGATAACCAGTTGCACCATCATAGTTCATCACACAGGTCGAGTTCCCGTGGATGCCCATCTTGTGCTCGATCGAACCGCAACTCACTTCATTGCGCGGCCCGAGTGACCCATCGTCGTTGACGATAAACTTGGGAACGATGAATAAGGATATCCCTTTAACATTGTCCGGAGCATCGGGCGTTTTGGCCAGAACAAGATGGACAATGTTTTCTGTGAGATCATGTTCGCCAGACGAGATGAATATCTTCGTGCCGGTTACCGCGTAGCTGCCATCCCGATTTGGCACTGCCTTCGTCCGGATGAGCCCCAGGTCAGTACCGCAATGTGGTTCGGTCAGATTCATGGTTCCGCCCCATTTGCCAGAAATCATGTTTGGCACGAACATGGCTTTCTGCTCTTCGCTACCCTTAGCCAATATTGCCGATATTGCGCCATGGGTGAGGCCCGGGTACATTGCGAACGCCATGTTCGAACTTGCCATATATTCTTCGAACGCCATCGAAACGATATATGGCATTGCCTGACCACCATATTCCAACGGTGCAGATAACGTGCCCCAGCCAGCCGCACAAAATTGATCATACGCGTCCTTGAACCCTTCCGGAGTGGTCACGCTGCCATCTTCATGGCGTGTGCAACCCTGCAGGTCTCCGACCTGGTTTAAGGGAAACAATACACCCTCAACGAATTTCGCACCTTCGGTCAGGATCGCGTCGATCATGTCTGGCGTTGCATTTTCAAATCCAGGCAGATTCGAAAAGCGTTCAATTCCGAGAACCTCGTTTATGATAAACTGCGTGTCGCGAACCGGGGCTTTATAGC
>JBATDO010000254.1:0-5899 GCA_049663505.1 Sphingorhabdus sp. | reverse complement strand
TTTCAACCAGTTCGAGAATTTCTTCGTCGTCCACTTGGTCAACCTTGTTCATGTAAACAACAAGGGCAGGAACACCGACCTGACGCGCAAGCAGGATGTGCTCGCGGGTTTGTGGCATTGGGCCGTCAGCTGCGTTCACAACGAGGATGGCTCCGTCCATCTGGGCCGCACCGGTGATCATGTTCTTAACATAGTCAGCGTGACCTGGGCAGTCGACGTGTGCATAGTGACGATTGGCGGTTTCATACTCGACGTGTGCAGTCGAGATCGTAATTCCGCGCTCGCGCTCTTCTGGCGCCTTGTCGATGTTTGCGAAATCAACAGCTACACCGCCAAATGCTTCGGCCATGATTTTCGTGATCGCTGCTGTCAGCGTGGTCTTGCCGTGGTCAACGTGACCGATGGTGCCGATGTTGCAATGCGGTTTGGTCCGCTCAAACTTTGCTTTTGCCATTTTATCCTACCTTTGGTTCCAAATTGTTCTGTCAAAGGAACAGTCCGCGCGCGCCATGGCGAGGCTGCTCCCTAATGTCAAGCTTTCGCTTACCGCTCGTGCGGTTCGCTTAGGCCATCTTCTCCTTAATCTCAGCCGCTACGTTCGATGGAACTTCATCATAATGATCGAAGAACATCGAGTAGTTTGCACGACCCTGGGTGAACGAGCGAAGCTGGTTCACGTAGCCGAACATGTTTGCAAGCGGCACCATGGCTTCTACGACCTGTGCATTACCGCGGCTGTCTGTGCCCTGGATCTGGCCACGACGCGAGTTCATGTCGCCGATGACGTCACCCAGATATTCTTCCGGCGAGACGACTTCAACCTTCATGATCGGTTCGAGCAGCTTGATACCTGCCTTTTGAGCGGCCTCACGCATGCCGGCACGCCCTGCGATTTCGAATGCCAGCGCCGACGAATCGACATCATGGTAAGCGCCATCATAAAGCGTGATTTCGAAGTCGATGATCGGGAAGCCGATGAGCGATCCTGATTCTGCAGTTTCGCGCATGCCCTTTTCAACAGACGGTATATATTCCTTGGGAATATTGCCGCCCTTGACTTCGTCCTTGAAGGTTACGCCTGCACCGCGCTCACCCGGTTTAACGGTGAACTTGATGCGGCCGAATTGTCCAGAACCACCGGACTGTTTCTTATGGGTATAGTCTACATCGACTTCGCGAGCGAGATATTCGCGGTACGCAACCTGTGGCGCGCCCACATTGGCCTCGACCTTGAATTCGCGACGCATGCGATCGACGATGATATCGAGATGAAGCTCGCCCATGCCCTTGATGATCGTCTGGCCCGATTCATGATCAGTCGAGACGCGGAACGAAGGATCCTCGGCAGAAAGACGATTGAGCGCGATGCCCATCTTCTCCTGGTCAGCCTTTGTTTTTGGTTCAACCGACAACTCGATCACGGGTTCGGGAAACTCCATCCGCTCCAGGATGATCGGGAAGCGTTCGGCGCAAAGCGTATCGCCAGTGGTCGTTTCCTTCATCCCGGCAAGCGCGATGATGTCGCCGGCAAACGCCTCGTCAACGTCCTTGCGTTCGTTGGCATGCATTTCGAGCATGCGCCCGACCTTTTCCTTCTTGTCCTTAACCGAGTTCAGATATGTGCCCTTGTTGAGCGTACCTGAATAGATGCGGATGAAGGTAAGTGAGCCCACGAACGGGTCGTTCATGACCTTGAATGCCAAGGCGCTGAACGGCGCCTCGTCAGCAGGCGGACGGCTGTCAGGCTCAAGTGTGTCCATGTGCACGCCCTGCACGTCCTCGATATCGAGAGGTGAAGGCAAATAGTCCACTACTGCATCGAGAAGCGGCTGCACGCCCTTGTTCTTGAATGCAGAGCCGCAGCATACCGGTACAAACGACTGGTTAAGCGTGCCCTTGCGGATCAGCGCCTTCAATGTTGCAACGTCAGGCTCATTACCTTCAAGATAGGACACCATCGCATCGTCGTCCTGCTCGACGGCAAGTTCGATCAGATCGCTACGGTATTTTGCAGCTTCTGCTGCAAGGTCGGCTGGAATTTCCTCGTAGAAGAATTCGGCACCGAGCGCCTCGTCCTTCCAGATGATCGCCCGGTTTTCGACCAGGTCAACCAAACCCTTCAGGTCGGCTTCGAGGCCGATCGGGATATAGAGAACAGCAGGCTTTGCGCCCAGGCGATCAATGATCGACTGCACGCAATATTTGAAATTTGCGCCTGTCCGGTCGAGCTTGTTGATAAAGCACATGCGCGGCACGCCATATTTGTCAGCCTGACGCCAAACGGTTTCAGACTGAGGCTCAACGCCTGCAACGCCATCAAAACATGCCACGGCACCATCGAGAACGCGAAGCGAACGCTCGACTTCAATCGTGAAGTCAACGTGGCCAGGGGTATCAATGATGTTGATCCGGTGATCGTTCCAGAAACAAGTGGTCGCAGCCGACGTGATCGTGATCCCGCGCTCTTGCTCCTGCTCCATCCAATCCATGGTTGCAGCGCCATCATGCACTTCGCCGATCTTGTACGACTTACCGGTGTAAAAAAGAATACGCTCCGTGGTCGTGGTCTTGCCGGCGTCGATGTGCGCCATGATACCGATATTACGATATTTTTCCAAAGGATGGCTGCGTGCCATGGTCTTTACTCCAAAGGTTGGACCGCACGTTGAGCGGTCCTAGGGGAACTGTGTACCTGACGCCTGCAAAGGCGCCTATTTACCAGCGATAATGTGCAAAGGCACGGTTGGCTTCGGCCATGCGGTGCGTGTCTTCGCGCTTTTTCACTGCGTTGCCGCGATTGGCCGATGCGTCCATCAACTCGCCAGACAACCGAGCGGCCATCGTGGTTTCGCTGCGGTTGCGCGCCGCGGCTATCAGCCAGCGAATAGCCAAGGCCTGAGCGCGCTCGGGACGAACTTCGCAAGGAACCTGGTAGGTGGCACCACCCACTCGGCGGCTGCGGACTTCGATACCAGGCTTCACATTGTCGAGTGCTTCGTGAAAGGTTTCTACCGGATTTTTCTTCGCGCGCTGTTCAACTGTTTCAAGTGCACCATAAACGATACGCTCGGCTGCCGATTTCTTGCCATCGAGCATGAGATTGTTCATGAACTTCGACAATACGAGATCACCATATTTGGGATCCGGAAGGATAATGCGTTTTTCGGGACGACGACGACGTGACATAATCTATTTCCTTTTATCTGGGCCAGAACTGTCGCGTTACCGCGCCATCTGACCGAAGGGTTGCAACAGGTCCGCTTATTTCGGACGCTTGGCACCATATTTGGAGCGCGATTGCTTCCGGTCCTTGACGCCTTGCGTATCGAGCACGCCGCGCAGAACATGGTAGCGAACGCCGGGAAGATCGCGAACACGACCGCCGCGGATCAGCACAACGCTATGCTCCTGAAGGTTGTGGCCTTCACCCGGGATATAGGAAATGACCTCGCGCTGGTTGGTCAGACGAATCTTTGCCACCTTGCGCAGAGCCGAGTTCGGCTTTTTCGGGGTCGTTGTATAAACGCGTGTGCAAACGCCGCGCTTTTGTGGATTCTGTTCCATCGCAGGGACCTTTGACTTGGCCTTCTGCGGGGTCCGGCCCTTGCGGACCAGCTGGTTAATCGTTGGCATATCTTCACCTTAGAAAAGAAACGGTTACTTTGCGCGGACGCCCGAATTTATGGTGGAGGCTCAGCCTTTTACCCACCCGGTCGAACGCACAATGTGCAGCCTATGTTGATTTCCGTCGGACGGAGGCGAGAATCGCAACCCGGACCTTGGGAAGGCGCGCCATTAGCGCCCGATCGTATTCTGGTCAAGGGGGTCTGCAACCACATCCCAGATGAGACTTGCCAGATTCATCGCATGGCGTGCACGATGTCCTTGGCTTCCTTCAACCCTGCTCCTGTACGCTCGCGAGTAATCCTGATCGCCTCGATCACCTGCCCTTGTGCCTTTAGAAGCAATATCTGGGCGCGCAGGTCGGGTGGTAGTCTTGAAATATGTTCGCTGAGCGTTGCCGGATCGGTCGAAGGCTCCAAGGCTACATGGCCCAGTCGCCGCTTGCGCATTTTATGAGTGATCACCAATAGCCATGCAAAGGCAAAACCTGACGCAAAGGCAGTCCAATCATATTCCTCCAACCCCCTGCTCCTTATTCCCTTTCTGCAAGCACAGCGCTCTCGGTGCGGATCCTCCACCACAATAGGGCCGCGTTGAGAACTGAAAAACTAACTGCAAGCATCGGCGCACCCAGCAGCATCGGAAGAAGTGCAATCTCCACTGCGACCAGAAGATAGTTTGGGTGTCTCATGTAGCGGTAGGGTCCGCGCCGCACTCGCGGGAAATGGGGAGCGCTGATGATCCGCGTCGTCCACCATCGCCCAATGCTGGCCAGCGTCCAGAAGCGAAATGTCTGGCTCGCAATGAACAGGTTGAGAAAAAGCAGGTCAGGGCCCGGTCCTGGTCTTGCGAACAAGGCAAGCGATATCAGCCAACCGCCGTGGAGAATGATGAATAGCGGATAATGACCTGCACCATGCTCGCGGCCACCCTCGGCCAACAAACGGCGGGTATTGGCATTGGCATAGGCCAGTTCGGCCAGCCGCTGGACAATGACATAGCCCAGGACGAACTGGGCCCACAAAGGCCAGTCGAACACCGTCATGGCCGGAGCAATCCCATTACGCCCACAAAGCCTGGGCCAAGCGCAGTCAGCAGCATGGGCTTGGCCGGTTGCCCACTGCGCAACAATGCATCCAGAACGAACAATACGGTGGGCGAACTCATGTTCCCATGCTGGCGAAGCACCTCACGGGTTGCCGGTAAATCGTCGCCCAGATAGGCGGCCAGCGCGTCAACCACCCTTCCTCCTCCTGGGTGGCATGCAGGTTCACCCATGTCCGACATGCTCAGGTCTTGGCCTGCCAGGAATTGATCACAGACAGGCGCGAAATGGCTATTGACGAATTGTGGGATATCGCGTGCGAGTACCAGGTCGAAACCAGTGTCCCCGATTTCCCAACCCATCATGTCACGGGTAGCGGGCCAAACATGACTGGCAAAGGCCGAGAGTTCAGGAGCGTGATCAGCTACAGGTGCATGTCCGATCACAGCCGCTGCACAGCCATCGGCAAAAAGGGCAAGTGCCACCATGTCCTTCTTGTCCATCCTTTGATGGTCATAAGCAATGCTGCAGAGTTCCAGGCTCACCAGCAATACCGGCTTTGCAGGAGCAGCCCGGAACAGGTCGGCGGCAACCCCCAGGCCGATTACACCGCCAGCGCAGCCATAACCAAATAGCGGCACGCACCGGGTGTCTTTGCCAAAGCCCATGACAGCCAGCATCTGGCTCGGCAGGCTCGGGGTCATAGTCCCCGTGGTTGAGACAAAGACGATCTGGCCAATGTCGGCTGCTTTTAGCCTGGCTCGAGCCAGCGCTTGGGTGACCGCGACCTCGAACATCTGGGCCGCCGTTTTCGAATACACATGAGCCCGGTCGGGCCACGATCTGGCTGACAGATAATATTCGGGCGGCATCGCGATATGCCGCTGCATTATTCCGGTATTGGCTAGGATATCCGCCATGCGCGACGGCAAAGCCTGCCCCCTTGCCTGCCCCAGGATATCAAGCACCTGCGCCTGTGTTATCGAGTGGGGCGGCAGTGCGGTGCCGAGCGCGAGCAAGCGAGGTGTGAATTGCGACATGAGTGGCACTCGCTACGCGCTTTTGTAAGCTAGCGCCATGCAGAGTTTATGCTGCCTATCGCTGAGCCTTTCCATCCGGTAAAACAACTGACATCCTGGTGTTGGTTGCCAATCTTGGAGACCCACGAGGCAAGCGACTGTTGCCCTCGAGTCCCCCTGTGCCTTTAACCCATCCTAGCGGGCATTGACG